>JAUZPI010000073.1 GCA_030706015.1 Bacillota bacterium | reverse complement strand
GAAGAAGTGACAATAAGTAAGAAATTCTATGGGGATGATAATTTAATTGAGAGATGCATTATAACTCTTGCCAGCACTAGAGGACTTATGCTGGTAGGTGAACCTGGTACAGCTAAGACCATGCTAAGCGAGCTTTTATCCGCAGCAATCTCAGGTACAAGCACCAATACTATTCAAGGAACTGCAGGAGTAACAGATGATTTGATAAAATATTCCTGGAACTATGCCAGTCTTCTTGCAAAGGGTCCTGTGAGGGAAGCCTTGGTACCAGCACCTCTTTATGTTGGAATGGAAAAGGGGATAATAACTAGATTTGAAGAAATAACAAGATGTCCCCTAGAGGTTCAGGATACCTTAATAAGTGTACTAAGTGATAAGGTTTTAAGTATACCAGAGTTTGGTGAAGAAGGCTTTATATTTGCAAAGCCAGGCTTTAATGTAATAGCCACTGCAAACACTAGAGACAAGGGTGTAAATGAAATGAGCAGTGCTTTAAAGAGAAGATTTAATTTTGAAACAGTACTGCCTATTAATGACGTTAGCCTTGAAGCTAAAATTATTGAAGATCAAGCAGCCAAGATATTAAATAATGCTTCAGTGGAAATGGATATTGATAGAGATGCTTTAAAAGTTTTGGCTTCCACCTTTTATGAATTAAGAGAAGGAATATCCTTAGAGGGACATAGAATTGATAAGCCTTCTTCTGTAATGAGTACAGCAGAGGCTGTCTCAGTTTACTGTCAAACAGCTATGCATGCCTACTATTATGAAGAAAATAGTATAAGCATGGATTCCATGGTTCAAAACCTAATGGGAGCAGTATTAAAGGACAGTCGAGATGATCTAGAAAAGGTAAAAAATTATTTTAATACCATTGTTAAAAGAAGAGCTTCAGAAAAAGAGGAATCTATATGGAAGAGATATTATCAAGCAAGAAAATGGATCAGGTAGATTTAGAATCACAAACAGAAAAGCTGTTAAAGGCTGTTTATGATTATAAAAAAAATATTGTCTATTTTCCAGTAAGACATCACAGCCCAGCTTGTTCCTATCATTTAAATAAGGCTATAAAGGAATACCAGCCTGAAGTCATTCTTATAGAAGGACCATGTGACAGTAATAATCTCATAGAGTATTTAATTAATACTGAAAGCAAAGCCCCATTAGCTATTTATTATAGTTATTCAGATAAAGAAAAGGTTTTCAATGAGAAGCAGGGAAAATACAGGTGTTATTATCCCTTTCTGGATTATTCACCGGAATACAACGCTTTAAAGACAGCCAGGGAACTAAATATAACAGCAGAATTTATTGATATGCCATATGTTCAGATGCTGCTAAACACCGTTTCTGAAAGAGAGCAGGCAGAGGACGAGAAAAAGGCATATAATAATGACTACCTATTGGAAAAGAGTAGATTTATACATAGACTTTGTGAAAAAAGTGGCTGCAGAGATTTTTCAGAGTTCTGGGAGAAGTTTTATGAAATACAGGGGATAAATACGGATACTAGAAGCTTTATAAGAGGAATACTGGGTTTTTGTTTACTATCAAGGTTTGGCTATAGTGAAGAAGCACTTTTACAGGAAGGTTGCTTGCAAAGAGAAATATTTATGGCAGAAAAGATTGCTGCTGCAGCTGAAAAATATAAAAGGATATTAGTTGTAGCAGGAGGCTTCCATATATATGCCTTAGAGAAGCTCACTTGGAGTTACAAGGAACACTATGGAAGGGTAAAATATCATAAATTCAAGGAAGAAAGTATAGGTATTTATCCTATAAGCTATTCCTTTGAAGAAAGTGACCAATTAAGCGGATATGCCAGCGGTATGCCTTATCCTGCCTACTATCAAAGAGTATGGGAACTTCTGAATAAAGGTGAGGGGAAACCTTTTGAAGGCAGTGTTATGGATTTTCTAATTAAGAGCGGTAAAACTATAACGGATAAAATAGAAGGCTATAACATGAGTAGGGGGTTAGCAAGTCTTAGGGATAAAAGAGAAGCTGGAGTATATGAACTTCTAGACTCAGCTAAGGCCTGTTTTGTAAAAGGAGAACTTAACCCTTCAGAAAATAGAGTATTAGAGGATTTAAGAAAAGAACTCAGGGGATATAAGCTAGGCAGCATTTGTGATAGTGATATGATTCCACCTATACTAAAGGATTTTAGAGAACTATGCGCGGCTTACAAAATAAAAATAAATACTACTGCTTCTCAAGAATTAGTGCTAGACATTTATAAGAAGGACAGACATAGCGAGATAAGCAGGTTTTTATATACTTTAAATTTTTTGAGTGTGAACTTGGGAACTATGCTTCATGGACCAGATTTTATAGGTAGAAAAAACACTAACCTTATAAGAGAAAGCTGGAAATATGCCTGGAGCTCTAGCGTGGAAGCAAGACTTATAGAAATATCTGTTTATGGTTCCACAATAAAAGAAGCTGCTGTAGAACTATGTATAAAAGAGCTTGAGAAAATAGAACACTCCTCAAAGGAGGGCTCCATTCTATTGATAAAGGCTTTTTTAATGGGGATTGATGAGAACATTAAACCCTTAAAGGAAAAACTGCAGGATATATTAGCCAAGGATGAAGGTTTTTTGTCTACTGCTTACTGTGCTTATAATTTGAGTCTTTTATATTCCTCAAAAGAACTTTTTAAGGGAGATATGGACAAGATTCAGGACTTAATTGAATATTCCTTTATAAAAGCCTCTTCTAGAATATTTACTCTATATAAAACAGCTGAAGAAGAGGAAGAGTTAGTGGTAAAGGAATTGAAAAATCTGTATAATATTGCCACCGGTGATAATTATGGCTTAAAAGCAGATTTATTAACAGAAGCACTTTTAAACTTAATTGAGGGTGAAGTTAATGCCGCATTAGAAGGAGCGGCTTTAGGAATATTAAGTGGACTCGGAAAAATAGGAAAGGAAGAAATACTCAAGAGAGCAGAAGCTTATTTCTTTGGCAGCGGAAACAAGCTAATGATGTCTGCTAAATTTATGAAAGGATTATTTGCTACTGCAAGAGAAGTAGTTCTATATGATACTTTCTTTATAAAGGGAATTGATAATTTAATAAGAAACCTAGATGAAGACAATTTTCTAAACTTGCTGCCAGATATGAGGTTATCCTTCAGTTTCTTCTCGCCTATGGAAATAGATCAAATCTCAAAATTGGTTAGTTCCATATATAAAAAGCAGAAGGAGGATATTATAGAAAAGGAAGGGGTAGACCCTAGAGTATTTAAGCTTGGCAGGGAGGCAGATACTTTTGCAGTAGAGGTTTTGAAAAGGTGGGGACTTTATGATAAGTGATGAAGAAGCCTTAAATAAATGGAGGCTTATATTAGGGAAGTATTCTAAGAATAATATAAGTTTTTCTGGTGATTCCTATATAGAGATGGAAAATCTGCTGGATTATATATATGGACGAGAATATGGAGAAAGCAGTGGAGTAAGAAGAGATAATAGGTCCGGGGGGCGAGAAGGAAGTCAGCTGACGGTACCTAGCTGGATAAATAAAATAAGAGAACTGTTCCCTAAGAACACAGTTGAAATACTGGAGAAACATGCCTTAGAAAAATACAATCTAACAGAGCTGCTAACAGATAAAGAGGTGCTGGAAAAGCTTGAGCCCAGCAAAGAACTGTTAAAAAGTATATTAAGCTTAAAACATATGATGAAGGGTGAAGTACTAGATACTGCTAGAAAAATAGTGAAAACTGTAGCGGATCAAATTAAGGAGCAGTTCGAAAAAGAGATAAGAGAATCCATTATGGGAAGAATAAATAAAAACAGCAGCGGTGGATTAAAAACCTCAAGAAATCTGGATTTTAAAAAGACAATAAATAAAAATCTAAAGAACTATAATCTAGAAAACAATATGCTTTATGCAGAACGGGTATATTTTAATAAAAGAACAAGGATCTATAATCCCTGGCACATCATAATAGCTGTAGATGAAAGCGGAAGTATGTTGGACTCAGTAATTCATTCAGCTGTAATGGCAGGAATTTTTAAGAGTCTTCCAATGCTGAAAACAAAACTTATAATATTTGATACTAATGTGGTAGATTTGACGGATTACATTGATGATCCCGTGGAAACTCTTATGAGTGTTCAGCTTGGAGGTGGTACAAGCATACAAAAGGCTTTAGCTTATGGCTATACTCTTATTGAGCAACCAAAACGCAGCATTTTCGTACTAATATCAGATCTTTTTGAAGGTGGGAATTATAAATCAATGTATTCTAGAGCAAAGGATATTATTGAGTCAGGAGCAAAGCTAATAGTATTAACTGCACTAGATGAAGCAGCAGTTCCAACCTATGATAAGAATGCAGCTTTAATCTTATCAGCATTAGGTGCAGAGGTAGCGGCCCTGACACCAGAGGAGTTGGCAAAATGGATAGCAAAGATAATTTCTTAATAGAACTAAAAGATTTTTTATTTGCGGTGGATGAGGAATACCTTATATCCATATCTAATAAGGGAACCTATAAAAGAACTTTAAAGGATATGGAGGGTGGTCTTAAGGTAGAGATAAAGCTAATGGAAGGTTTTATTAATACAAGTCTTTCTGATGGGAGTGAATGTACCATAACTTCGGATATTAGCACTATGAAATGCTCCTGTCCCTCTAGAAGTGTATGTAAGCATATTATAGCTTCATTAATTTACTTAAAAGATAACATAAACCAAGACAGCACTGAAGAGGAAAAGAAAAGCTTTGATGAAGTTCTAGATTACAGTACAGAAAAGATATTAAAGAATATAGGACATAAGAATTTTAAAGAAATATTATATAGAATGCAATACGGAATAAAGGCTGAATTTACAGAAGATAATTTTTTAACTATAAGCTTTAAAGAGGAAGATATAGATGTCAGATTTCCGCATAAGAATGCCATTAGTCAATCTATATGCACCTGCAGGGAAACTGAATTTTGCAATCATAGAGGAGAAGCTATATTACAATATAAAGTACATAAGGGAGTAATATCAGCTGAAGAGCTTATAAAGGCTTCCAATATAAAAATAGAAGAGGAAACACTAGAGCAGATAAAGAAAACTATAGAAGATATTGTAGTTGTAGGCCTTTCACGATTACCTAATTCTATAAATGATAAGCTTCAAAGACTGTCTTTAATGTGCCAAAGTGAAGGGCTGGCAAGTCTTCAAAAGCTTTTAAGAGCCTTAAATAATGAGCTGGATTTGTATTTTTCAAGAAATGCAGCCTTCACAAGAAAAAGGGCATTAGGGTTATGCAGTAAATTATATAATTTATGTGATGCTATTAAGAAAGCAGATACAGAGCAGTTAGAAGATCTAATAGGGGAACAGAGAAGTTTATATTTCAAGGTTCCGCCTGTTATATTACAATCCATTGCAGCTGAAAACTGGATTACCCAATCAGGGTATGAAGGAATTACTCTTTATTTTTGGAGTAGTGAAAGACAGCAGTGGTTTACCTATACCAGAGCCCAAGCAAATTATTATGAAAAAACTGCATTTAACGCAGAGAAAGTTTATTATTCAAAGCTGCCTTGGGAAACTAAAAACACTTTTAAGGATTTAGAGGGTAAGAGTATAAGGCTTGATAATTTAAGAATTAATAAAAATAGAAGAATAACCTCAAGCGAGGATGTGAAATTAGAAATAATACAGGAAGAAGCTATTGTGAATCTGCTGGAGAGCAGCAAATTTAACGATATAAGCAGCAAGCTGCTAAAACAAACTGAAGAAATTTTTGGGAAACAGGATGAAAATTATAATTTGTTTATGGTTAAACCCAAAAGTTTAGGTAATGGAACTTTCGATGAAATTAAACAGGTTTTAGAGCTGCCAATGGTGGACAGCGAAGATAATACAATGGTTTTAACAGTTAAGTATTCCGAAAGAAATAAAAGGATTATAGAGAAACTGGAGAGAAGGACACAAGATATAGAGGGCTTTTTTGTAAGAGCATATTTGGAATACGGTGTTTTAAAGGCTTTTCCCATAACTGTTTTTTATAGTGGTGGAAGGTTGTTAAATCTCACATTAGACTGACTGAGGTGATTAAGGTGAAAGGAGTAAGCTCCTTAGAAAATTTGATTGATGACATTGAGGAAAATATTCAAAACATATTTTTAATAGGTATTAATACTGCAGATAACAGAAACATAGAAGAATTAACAGCTTTAAGCGGAGTGTCTAAGGAATTTGGACTGGATTTTGCAGCAGAAAATTTGCAGCTTTTAGCTGAGGAATTAGGAAAACTAAAGAGAAACTTTGAGTGGGACAAGTCAATTTCAGTAAAAACAATTTGCCGGCTTATCGAATATATTGAGCTCGTAAAAGCACAGCTATTCCAAAGCTCTGAGGAGGAATAAAGATGGTAAAAGAATTTATTAAATTTCTAGGCAGCCTAGGTATTACAGAGAATAGTTTAGAAAATATTCAGCAGTTTATTGAAACTGGAGATGAAAATGCTCTGCCAGACAATTTACCTAGCATAAAGTTGAGTGACTATAAACTTGTAAATTATGAAAAAAGAGCAGCTTTATTTAAGGTAGTTGATAATATTGAAGCAGAGGATGAAAAAGGTAAAAGAATATTTAATGTTATTTTAAAGATTGGCGGAAATAGCTTTTTTAATTGTGCCTACAATGAATATTACAGCTTGTATAAAGTAGCAGTGTGTACTCAGGGATGTATTCCAGGAGAGCATTTAATAACATGGATTATGGACCAAACAAAAAGTAGTTCAGATGACATGCTGGATATATTAGAATATGTACTGTCTTATGATAGAGAAGCACTTTGTAAGGCTTACGAAAAATTAACAGAGGATTACTCCAAGGTTTTATTGTTACTTTTTGCACTTAAGAATAATTTTAATTTATCAAAAGAACAAAAACAACTTTTAGATAATATCTGTACAAGTGAAGGGATAAAAGACTTTAATACTACTAGATTAAAAATTCTAAGTGTGTTTTTATACTATGCTCATGAAAAAAGAGAAGAATTTAAGCTGCTTATTAGTGAAATTGTAAATAAAATTTTTAATGTAATATTTGATGAATTAGTAAGATATATTTCTAATTCCAATTCTAAAATCACGGAGTACGATTTAGTAGTAGATTTAAATTTACCAAGGCCATTTTATGCAGCTTGGCTTGTGAAGAGCTACGAATTTAGAAAAGAAAATACAAAAATATTAAAGGAAATTAAGCTGAGGGTGCAGGAAGATCCTAAATCCTTTAGAGCAGCTTTAGAAGTGGATTGGGTAAAAGAGGCTAAGAAAGACAGAGACTATTTTATTAAATTTCATATTTCACATCTTATTTTTAAATTCACTGGGACCAGTGAAGATCTGTTAGTATTAAGAGACATGTCCTTAAACTTTTTAGGAAGTTATCTGGTTGCCTGGATTAAACGCAGCCCAGAAGCAGAGGTGGAAAACTGGAGAGAACTTTGGGAATACTTAAACGGAGAAAAAACATTTGAAGCTATCGAGCACCATGTTATTAGATTAAGAGAAGTGCAAGACCCTACCTATGTTGATTATAATTATAAAGAGTTATTTAGTAGATTGTTTACTGTGGAAGAGTTAAAAGGAATAAGTTTTAGATTCTTAAACTTATTAATTCAAGGAGAAAAGTACAGGATAGCTACAGGCTTTATAACAGCTGTTATACAAGGGAACTCCACTAACTATACAGAGGTAATGGAATTTTTACAAAAGGGTGGTGTTTCAGCAGAGAGTATAATTATTTTGGCAGACCTATCACTGGCAGATCGTTATTCTGGACATGAAGAAGGGGTCAAGGAATTTATATTGCATTATGCAAACTATGAACAAGTTTCCTTAATGAATATGATTCCGGAGGTTGAAGCGGCTACAAGAGAGATTGTTCTTGAGGGTCTATTTAACGCAGCTAGAGAAAAGTATATAGATACTTTAATAGAATATATGGGTGACTCCTCAAAGAGCGTTAGAACAAAGGTAACAGAACTGCTTAGTCAAAATGAGGAAAATAAAGATAAAATTTTTAGTAGTTTAAAAGCAAGAAAGGCTGCAGCTAGAGAAAGTGCGGCTACTATTTTATCCAGCTTTGATATGGTAGATTACAAGGATGAACTACAGGAAATATTAAGCTCTGAAAAAAATGAAAAAGTAAAAAATCTCATTATGAACATTTTGAATGTTGAGGAAATAAAAAATATAGAGTTTCAAAATAGTAATGATGTAAAAAACTACTGTTTAGAGAAATTGAAAGGCTCAAAGGCATCGCTTCCAGCTTGGATTGATATAAAAGCTATGCCAGAGGTTAGCTTTAACAGCGGTGAAGCTGCAGGAGCAGAGGTTATGAAATATCTGCTAGTTAGATATGCCTCAGAAAATACAATAACTAAAAATGAAGAAGCGGAAAAAATATTTAAACACATGAAGAAACAAGATTTAGACAGTTTCGCCAATGAACTTTTAAATCTATGGATACAAGAGGGAGCAGAAGCTAAAAAGAAGTGGGTATTATCTTTTGCAGCAGCTTGTGGAGATTTTAATGTGGTAAACACCTTGAAAAAACAAATAGAATTGTGGCCTCAGGTTTCAAGAGGGGCCATTGCTTGTGAAGCAGTAAAGGCGCTAGCTCTTTTAGGCAGTAATGAAGCACTTATAATAATAGATTCAATAGCACGAAAATTTAAATTTAAACAAGTAAAAAAAGCTGCTGGAGAAGCTTTTCAGTTTGCTGCCGAAGCTTTGAAGGTAGACTATGAAGAATTGGCAGATAAGATAGTGCCAGACCTAGGCTTTAACAAGTCTGGAGAGAGGTTGGTGGATTATGGAACAAGGAAGTTTACTGTTTTATTAGAACGAGACTTTTCATTGAAAATAAGTGATGAAAAGGGAAAAAGCTATAAGAGTCTTCCAAAGCCAAATAAATCTGATGATGAAGGTTTAGCTAAAGAGGCTCAGGAAGAATTTAAAATAATTAAAAAGCAGTTAAAGACTGTAGTTTCTGCCCAAAACACCAGATTAGAATTAGCACTTTCTGTAAATAGAATGTGGACAAAATCCTCTTGGGAAAAACTTTTTGTGGAAAACCCAATAATGCACAATTTTTCCTTAGGGCTGATATGGGGGATTTACAGTGAAGGTAGATTAGGAGAAACCTTTAGATATATGGAGGATGGAACCTTTAATACCAAGGAAGAGGAAGAATTTGAAATACCTGAAGGAGTAATGATAGGCTTGGTACATCCTTTAGAACTGGAAGAAGCTGATTTAGAAGCTTGGAAAACTCAATTAGAGGATTATGAAATAGAGCAGCCCTTTCTTCAGTTGTCTAGACCAGTATATAATCTCGCAGAGGAAGAAGCTAATATGAAATGGATAGAAAGATTTGGCGGCAAGGTAATATACGGATTATCCTTGGTAGGGAAGCTTACCAAGCTTGGCTGGTATAAGGGGTCAATTCAGGATGGCGGAAGCTATTACCAGCTTTATAAGGAAAATAAGATACTTGGGTTGGGTGCAGAAATAAGTTTTGACGCACTTGGCATAGGCTGGGAAGACCATGATACTACTATTTACGAAGTGGTATTTTACAAGGCAGGTACGGTAGAAAGGGGAAGTTATGTATATGATGAAGTAACAGATAAAAACATGATAATTCCTTTAAAAGTACCTAAAAGATTCTTTAGTGAAATACTATATGATGTAGATAGAGCCTTAGAATCTAGCACAAGCTTTAATAAAAGTTGGAAGAAGAGCAGCTACAGGAAATAGAATATAAACTAAAAAGCATGGGGAAGCGGCCTCATGCTTTTTCTATATGTTTTTAGTGAGTTAAATCTTCAAGGTTTTCAACTAGCTTTTCTAATTCTATAAAGCTGTTCTTTATGTCTTGAATATTTTCATTTTGTTCATTAACACTTGCTAGAACCTCTTCAACTGAAGCGGAGGATTCTTCAATAACTGCTGAGATAGAGGATACAGCTTGAGAGATTTGATCAGAACTGTCTTGAAGCTTGTCTATCATTAGATTTACTCCATTTACTTGTTTCACCACTCTACCGCTGTTATCAACAATTTCTTTAAAGGAATCTTGAGTATTAGCAACAAGTCGTTTACTTTCCTGTACTGCTTCCTGACCCAAGGAAACCTTAGCTGCAGTATTATCAATTTTATTACCAATTGAATTAAGTATAACCTTTATATTCTCAGTAAATTGCATAGAATTATCTGCAAGTTTTCTTATTTCATCTGCAACCACGGCAAAGCCTCGTCCTGCCTCACCTGCTCTTGCAGCTTCTATATTTGCATTTAGGGCAAGTAGATTTGTTTGCTCTGCTATGCTGTTTAAGGTTTCAAGTATGTTATTGATTTCTGCAGTTTCTTTAGTTAAATCCTTTGTTAAATTAACTGTTTCATCAACTATTGAGTTTACCTGCTCAATTTGTTTATCCAAATTATTAATATTATTATTTCCTTCCACTGTAACCTTAAGTGTTTTATCAGACAGCGCTTTCGTATTTTCCGAAGCATTTACAACAGATTTTAGATAATTATTACTGTTCTTTGCGGAATTTTCTATGTCAGCAACCTTAGCAGCTTCATCTTGAACTCCGGCAGCTATTTCTGAAAAAGCTTGAGTTATATCAGAGGAGATATTGCTGGTAGTAGTTACATTATCCTCTAGCTTATTATTAAAAGCAATTAAGGTGTCGATAGATTTTTTAATATCAGCGAAAATAGTTTCAATTCTGGTTTTAGCATCAAGTGCATTTTGGGACATTTCTTTTGCATCTTGTTTAATTTTTCTGCCAAGAATAATTTGGGCGGATAAAATCACACCGCTGGATATTATTACAGTAAGCAGCATTTTCAAGGGTGCATTCATTATTAGCATTGCCAGTACTGCTAACACCGATGAGACAGAGATAATAATCATCATTAGTTTTGTACGTTTATGCAGCGATTCTAGTTGGTTCATATAATTTCCTCCTCCTGTGCATTAAAGCTTAAAATACCTTTAATTAATATTTTATAACAGCACTATAATTAATTATACCACATAGAATTAACAGAATAAATTTAATTCTATTTAAAATTATATAAATATATGTGCATTATTTGTAGTAAAAACAATTAATTACAATACTGAATGGTAATTGTAAGTAATGTTAAAATGATGTAAAATAAAAGAAAATATGTTTACAACAAAATAACAATTTATACAGGTATATGTAAACGTAATTGAGCACTTAATTTTGTTTACATTAATTTTGTACTTATGAAAAGACAGAGGAGGTGATTTACCTGTATACTTTATGCTTATCAGGTGGAGGGTTTAGAGCTGCATTATTTCATTTGGGAGTTATTAGAAGATTAATTTATCTTGATATTTTTAAAAAAGTAAAGAGAATTAATTCGGTTTCAGGTGGATCCATTGCTGCTGGAATGGTTATGAAGGAATATACTATTAACGGTATGTTTAATTCCGTGGAGGATTTTGACAAAAGGGTAATTGTTCCTATAATTGATTTTATACAACAATCTCCAAAACATAATATTTATAAGATTATACCTGTTCAAAAAGATTCAAAAAAATTCGAAAAATTATTGGACAAATATTTATATAATCAGATGTTATTTTCAGAGTTAAGCAAAGATATTAAGTGGGTTTGTTATGCTACTTCCCTAAACTCAATGATGGCTTGGAAGTTTTCTCAAACTTCCATAGGGGATTTAAAAACAGGATTTACTACGCCAGGAGATAAAGATAAAATATCTTTTGCTGTTAGTGCATCTGCTTGTTTCCCCCCTCTATTTAAACCAGTGAGGTTTGTCACTGAAGGGAGAGTTTTTAGTCATAATACTAGAACTGGAAGCAGAGAGGCTGTTATAAATAAACATCCTGCAAAAGAAATTCTCTTAGTGGATGGAGGAGTATATGATAATTTAAGTTCAGAGTCTGTGCTTCGGAAGGATTCAAGTTTTATTATATCTGATTCCACTAGTATGCCTGATATATGGGAGAATAATCAAGGCACTGGTTTTGAAAAACTGAAAAGATTTATAGACATATCACTAGATCAAAATTCAAAACTAAGAAGAAGACTAATATTCAAAAAATTATCTGAGAGACAAGATAGTATATTAATAGAAACTGCTAAAAACCTGACAACATATACTACGGAAGAAATACCTGAAAAACCAAATCCAACTCCCACTGAGAGAATGCCTGTTTATCAGGTTCCACCCTATAACATCGAAAGAAAAATTGGGTTGATTAGAACTGATTTAAATGCATTTCATGACCTAGAGATTCAGCTTATATTATGGAATGGCGCTGTAAAACTTGATGCAGCCATGAAGAGGTGGGTACCCAATAACATTAAAGATGAACATTGGTATGATACGCCGAAGTTAAATTTAGCAGAAGAAGAACTTTTGAAATCTGTTGAAATATTAAACAAAGGTAAAGAAATGAGGATATATAGAGAGGCACATAAAGAATTGCATTTTAACGAGGAGCTTAGAGTAAACATCTCTCAAAAACTATAACAATAAAACCTTCCAAATTTAACTTTGGGAGGTTTGTTTTTACTCTGAATTATTAATTAATAATAATTGTTATATAAAACTTACATTTAATATATTGACTTTATATTAAGGGGCGGTGATAATATATTATACGACTAAATTCGACATAAAACGCGTGGTTTTTATCTGAAATTTAGGATGGTGGTGTGATTGTGATATCCATTGAGGAATACGTATATTTTTCAATAATATTCTTTTACTCAATAATATTCTTATTATATATTTATATAGGTTATGAAAAAATCATAAATTCTTATAAAAGCAAAAGATTAAAAAGGTACTCTAGAAGAATAATTCCATATATAGATGTAATCATAAATAGAATTATGAATGGTGAAGGTATAAGAGAATATGTACTAGACAACATAAAACATCTTGCTGAGAATAAAGATAAGAGACAGATAATTGCAGTAAGATTAGTTTACTATCTTGAAAATTTTAAGGGTGACTTTATACCTAAAATCGTAAGGATAGGTGAGTATTCTGGAATTGTAAAGTACGAAATAAAAGTGTTAGAAGACAATAATAATTTTAAAAAAGCGTTGGCGGCAAAATGGTTAGGAGAGCTTAGGAGCAGGAAAGCAATACCAGCCCTGCTAAAGCAAATAGAAACTCCCAGCAGCGATGTGAAATATAATATTCTATTAGCCTTAGCAAAAATAGGTGAGGAAAGCTCTTTTATTAAAGCTTTTGAAGCTATTAATTCAGCAGTTATCTTGAGTGAAAGAAGTTTAATAGAGATAGTGGACAGCTTCCAGGGGGATAAGATTAGTATCTATAGACAAATGCTAAACTCTAGCAATGCTTTTATTGCCTCTGTTTTTATTAGATCAGCAGGAAATTATAAAAATATGTGCTTGAGTCATGAAATATCAAAATACTTTGTCAGCGAAGAAAAGGAATTGAGAATTGCGGCTGTAAAGGCTATGGGAAGTATAGGAGATAGAAGATATTTAGATGATATGATAAAGCTTATAGAAGATGATGAATGGGAGGTAAGAGCTGTAACTGCAAAGGCATTAAGCAATTTCAGCAGAGATGAAAAAATTCTGCTGCCTTTAGCAAAAGCACTTTCTGATACCCAGTGGTATGTAAGATATAATGCCGCTGCCTCCATATTGAATCATGATGAAGGTATGAGTGTAATTTCTTATGTATTCAAAGGAGAGGACAAGTTTGCAAAGGATATTTTTATATCTGCATTGGAAAACTCTCCAAACAACCAACTATATTTATACGAGAACTCAGGTAATGCCCGTAAGGTAGAATTAGCCTTTCAAATAAGGAAGTATATAGAAATGAGACGTCAGGCAGCATAATGGGGAAAGATAGGGGATAGTATTATGAGTTCAGAGCTAATGAAGAAAATAATAGTAGATTTTAATAACATAATACTTTACTATGTATTGACTATTAACGGCATATATTTTATGCAGCTGATTTTATCAGCCTTTAGTCTATATGATTATATTAGAAAATTACATTATTCCAGCTATAAAAAATATACGGTTTCTGATAATATGATACCTATATCTGTACTGGTACCGGCCTATAACGAAGAGGATACTATAGTAGATAATATACAATCACTGCTGGCCCTAAACTATCCATTATTTGAAGTTATAGTGATTAATGATGGCTCAAAGGATAAAACTTTTAATAAGGTAATAGAAGCTTATAATCTAATTGAGGTGAATCAACCAGTAAGATATTTAATAAGAACTAAAAAAATTAAAGGAGTATATAGAAATATAAATATACCAAATCTTATTTTAGTGGATAAAGAAAATGGTGGGAAGGCAGATGCCCTTAATGCAGGGATAAATATATCAAGGTATCCAGTGTTTACCTCCATTGATGCTGATTCCATATTAGAAAGTGACTCCTTGGTAAGAGTTATAATGCCTTTTATTGAGCACAAATTAACTGTAGCTGTAGGAGGTATTGTAAGGATTGCCAATGGCAGCACAATAAAGGATGGAAAGGTACAAGCAGTTGGACTGCCTAAAAACAGGCTGGCAATGTTTCAAATTGTAGAGTATCTAAGAGCCTTTCTTACTGGAAGAATGGGGTGGGATGCTCTTGGATGTCTGCTTATTATCTCTGGAGCCTTTGGAGCCTTTAAAAAAGATGTGGTTATAGAAGTAGGCGGATACACAAGTAACACCATTGGTGAGGATATGGAGCTGGTGATTAAAATCCATAAACATTTAAGAAGCAATAAAACTAAATATAAAATCAAATTCATACCTGATCCAGTCTGCTGGACACAGGCACCAGAAAAGGTAAAGGATTTAAAAGGTCAAAGAAGAAGATGGCAGATAGGGTTAATGGACAGCCTCTTTAGGCACAAAACATTGCTGTTAAATCCTAAGTATGGCATTATAGGTATGTTCGGAGCTCCATACTTCTGGATTTTTGAAATGCTGAGCCCAGTAATTGAGGTATTAGGATACATAATTATACCGCTGTCTTATATATTTGGATTGCTTAATACCACTTATTTTATACTATTTCTGATTTCCTCCATACTTTATGGAGTGGTATTATCCATTGGTGCCATTTTACTGGAGGAATACACCTTTAGTAAATATCCATCCATCAGGCAGTTGATTAAACTATCCTGGTTTGGCGTGCTTGAGAACTTCGGTTACAGACAAATGACCACCTTTTTTAGAATAGATGCCATTATAAGGTTTAAGAAATTTAAACACAGCTGGGGAAAAATAAATAGAGAAAGTTTTAGTAATTAGCAGCCTATAATTTTAGATAAATATACAAATTTTGACCTTTCATATATTCTATTATGGAAGGTTTTTTGTTTTGTATGCTATAATCTTACCAATGGAGGGGGATTATGTATGAGTGAATTGGCAATAGACAATGAAGCAATTAAAAAGAAAAAGACGGTTTTGTGGATAAGTTTGGCTGTGGTAGTTATAATAGCAGCTTTTTTAACTTATATATTCTTAAATGCAGCGCCAAAATTAAAAGGTGAAAGCTTGAACGCAAAAGAAGTGCGTATAAGCTGGAAAGCAGTTAGAAATGCAGAGTTATATAATGTGTATAGGATGGATGAAAGCAGCGGAGAGTATAAAAAAATAAATACAGTTAAGGAAAGTAAATTTACTGATAGCAGCTTAAAACCTAACAGTTCATACTGGTACAAGGTGGCTGTAATAAGAAATGGGAAAGAAGAAAAGCTTTCCAGCCCAGTTACAGTAATTACAAAGAGCCTGCCTGCAGCACCTTCTAAGGTATCAACGGAAGCTGTTACATTTGATAGTGCAGAGGTAAAATGGAATAAAGTTAAAGATGCCGAAAAGTATTATATTTATAGGACTGATAATGATAAGGATTCATTTATCCAAGTGGGTGAAAGTACAAGCAATAACTTCAAAGACAGTAAATTAAGATCAACAACTAAGTATACATATAGAATTACGACTGTTAATAAAAATGGAGAAAGTGATTTCTCCTCTGTAAGTGAAGCTGTCACTAAAGAGAAGGTTAATGACAGTGGAAACAGCGGTAATAACCTAATGAACAGGGGACTTGCAACAGAACAGGGAGATTGGCTTTATTTCACAAATAAAAGCGGCTTTAATAGTCTTTATAAAGTGAGAAAAGACGGCACGTCAATGACAAAGCTTTATGACGGCTATATAAGTAATTTAAATGTTGTAGGAGAGTGGATATATTTTTCTAATGACTATAAGCTTTGTAAAATAAAAACAGATGGCAGTGGATATACTCAACTTAACAATGATATTGGCATAAATCTGTCTGTTGTTGGAGATTGGATCTATTATGATTTGGCTGAAGGTTTTTGTAAAATAAAAACTGATGGTTCTCAAAAGGTTAAGCTGAGTGATGACCATATTGCTGAGTTCAATATAGATGGAGATTGGATTTATTATTCTAACATTAGTGATAGAAACAGGTTATACAAGATTAAAACTGACGGAAGTAATAAAACAAAATTAAATGAAGATATTTCTCAAACTATTAATGTATCAGGAGATTGGATTTATTATGAAAACTTTAGTGATGATAAGCACATATACAAAATAAAAACTGATGGCACTAGCAGGCAAGTGGTATTAGCTAATGGAGTAAACATGTTTAATGTTGTAGGTGATACTATAATATATGAATACTGGGAATATGGAGGCAGACTATTTAAGTCAGACACTGATGGAAAAAATTCAGTTCAATTAACGGATAGTCATTATAATTGTATTAACATAGTGGACAACTATATTTTCTGCTACGATTTTGACAATCGTAATCTAAGAGTGTTAAAACTAAAGGATGACGGTAAGCAATTAGATAAGACAATGCTAAATGGCAGTATATAAACAGTATGTAAAGAGTATTATGGATATATATTATGCCAGCTGAAAGTGCTGAAATTACTGAATTGACAGCTGGAAATCATAGCTTTTTTAGTTATGTTACATTTTTTGTTACATTTTTGAAACTGCCTTGAGCCCTTGATTATCAAGGGCTTAAGGTATTTTTTTGCTTTGTTACATTTTTGGGAAAATAATATGCTTATCTTTTATAGTAATTATTAAAAGCTCTCTTACGCGTATATATATTTTTTTTTATGTAACTTTGTAACATTTTATTATAAATCCAGTAATATCAATGCCTATATAGTGTTACATTTTTGTTACATCATGTTACATTTCTAACTATTTTTGTAACACAATATACTGCAATAGTTGATTCTCTCTTGCTTATGGCAGAATTTTAAAATTAAAAGAATAGTTCAATTTGAGCATAAAAGCAGCATATTTTCCATAGAAAATGGTTTGAATAGAAACAAATATGATAAAATAGTAGTAAAAGTAATTAAATAATTATTACACTAGGTGGTGATTAAAATAAAAAAAGGTATATATGTAGGAACCTCTGATTTTAAAGAATTGATAGAAGGAAATCATTATTTTGTAGATAAAACTATGCTTATAAAAGAGTTTTTAGAAAATGGAGCTAAAATAATTTTAACACCACGACCAAGAAGATTCGGAAAAACACTGAACTTAGGTATGCTTAAGTACTTTTTTGATATAAGAACCGAAGAAGAAACAAAAGACTTATTTAAAGGCTTGAAGATAGAAAATGAAAAGGAAATAATGAAACTCCAAGGAGAGTATCCAGTAATTTATGTTACCTTTAAGAATCAAAAATATGCTACTTATGAGCAGTTTATAGATGGTATTGGACTACTTATGTCTAATTTATATAAGGAACATGAATATTTACTCCAAAGTGATAAATTAACAGAGTATGACAAAGAAGATTTTATCGAAATAATTTCTAAGAAATCAACAATATCTTCTTTAGCAGAAGCAATAAGCATGCTTATGAATTTTATGAATAAGCATTATGGGAAAAAAGTAATGCTTTTTATAGATGAATATGATGTGCCAATTCAAGAAGCATATTTAAAGGGTTATTATGAAGAAATGATTTCTATAATAAGAATAATGCTTACAGCAGCTCTAAAAGATAATATAAATTTAGAAAAATCACTAATAACAGGAATACTTAGAGTGGCAAAAGAAAGCATATTCTCAGGACTTAACAATTTAGAAGTAGATACTATTTTGTCCTTTGGTTTTAATGATAAATTTGGATTTGTAGAAGAAGAAATTAAAGCATTAATAGAATATTATAACGCAGAAGAAGAAAGCGAAAATATTAAAAAGTGGTACAATGGATATATTTTTGGTGGTACAACTATATACAATCCCTGGTCAGTTTTAAATTATCTGAAAAGAAGCAGAGAAGGCTTTATGCCCTATTGGATTAATAGCAGCAGTAACGATTTAATTAGAAGATTGTTACTTAAGGGTGATAATAATTTAAAGATAGACCTGGAAAAATTAATAGAAGGAAATTCTATAAATAAAAAAGTAGATGATACCATAGTAATGGCAGAGGTTGAAGATTCAAATGAAAATATCTGGAGCTTTTTAACCTTAAGCGGATATCTAAAAGCTGTTAAAACAGAAAATATAAAAGGTAAATTGCATTGTGAATTAAAAATACCTAATGAGGAAGTGCATATATTCTATGAGAATTTAATTGAAAAATGGTTTCAAGACTCAGTAACAAATCAAAAATATGAACTAATGCTAAATACACTAACCAGCGGCAACATAGAGATTTTTGCGGGGCTGTTTAGAGAATTTGTAATAAACAATCTAAGCTACTTTGACATTTCAGGAAAAGAACCAGAAAGAGTATATCACGCCTTTGTACTTGGAATGTTAGTATCCCTTTCAGAAGATTATGAAGTTAAATCAAATAAAGAAAGCGGATACGGAAGATATGATGTTATGATAATCCCAAAGGATATTTCTAAACTAGGAATTATCATAGAATTTAAGAAAATAGATTATTTCTTAGACTACACCATAGAACAAGGAACAGAGATGGCCCTTCAGCAAATAGAAGAGAAAAAATATGAAGCAGAATTACTGCAAAAAGGAATAAAAGACATAATAAAGCTTGCCATAGTGTTTAAAGGTAAGGATGTTAAGGTTACACAAGGCAAAAATGATAAAACTACCTTAAGCCATTGATTTTCAAGGGCTTAAGGTGGTTTTATGCTCGGTTACATTTTTAGAAAAATAATGTGCATATCTTTTATAATAATCATTAGAAACTCTCTCACGCGTATATATATTTTTTTTTTTATGTAACTTTGTAACTTTTTATTATAAAGTGAGTAATACCAATGCCTATATAGGGTTACATTTTGGTTACATTTGGTTACATTTTGCATTGTTTTTGTAAGCTGAGATATTTCACTATAGAAGATTTTTTGTTATTTATGGTAGAATATTGGTAATATGAGAACAGATTGGGTGAGAATATGATGGAAGATAAAACACAGTTAGATGTAGTAGAAAATGGAGTGATTATTGATAATTTTGTATCAAAAGGAATCGAAATTGGCAGCAATCCTAACTGTATAACTGGAGATAATAATCATCTATTAGACAATTTAAAAAAAGGTCTGCAAAAAGCAGTTCGAGTAGATATCATAGTAGCCTTTTTAATGGAAACAGGGGTAAGACTCATTGAGAAAGATTTATATTTTTGAATATGAAAATGGTGGAGAAATATTTATAGGTTCCTCCAATATCTCTAGATCAGCTTTAACCAGTGGAATCGAATGGAACTATAGAATTACAAAAGAAGGACATGAAGAAGATTTTAAGCACTATAAAGAAGTATTTGAGGACTTATTTCTAAATAGATGACGCTGTTATAATCGGACTAAATTGGTAAACCTTGAAAACATAAGGGGTTCACTGATTTAGTCCTATTTTTTAAGATGTAGAGAATTTAAGAATATTCCCTTTTGCCTTATAGATGTGCTACAATATAAGCAATCAGAGGTACTTAAAAGGGATAATCAGAGAGGATAATAAGCATGAAAGTAAAAGAAAATATAAATAATATACACGATAAAAGTTATAAAGATATATTTTCAAATAGAGAAGAGTTTTATGAGTTTTTAAGGGATTTTGTTGATGGAAATATAGCTAAGGAAATAAATCCTGATAGTTTGATGTTAATAGATAAATCTTTTGTACTACCGGATTATGCTGAATTAGAATCAGACTTGATATATAATGGGAAAATAGGAGAAGATGAAGTAATAATATATGTTCTCTTAGAGTTTCAATCTTCCGTGGACTATAGAATGGCAATAAGGCTATTCTTTTACATGGCAGAGATCTGGAGAGATGTAATAAAAAACACTCCTAAATTGGAATATGAGAAAAAAGAATTTAAATTACCAGCAATCTTACCTGTAGTAATATATAACGGAAAAGAAAAGTGGACAGCAACAAAAACTTTAGGTGAACAGATAAATAAGAAAGAATTGTTAAAGGACTATGTTATAGATTTTAGGTATCCTATAATAGAAGTAAATAACTTTAGGAAAGAAGCACTTTATGAAACTCAGACTCTAGTGTCCGCCTTTTTTGCATTAGACCAAAATATGGATTGGGCAGAGTTTTTAACAAGGCTTATAGAGATAACACAAATATATAAAGATTTGAGTGAAGAGAAAAAGAATATATTAAAGCACTGGTTAAAAGTAACTGTAGATACGAAGGAATATAAAGAAATAAAGGAAACTATAGAAGTATTATTTGAGGAAGAGGAGGTATTGAAAATGACATCTAATCTTACGAAGATATTAGATAAGGAATTTGAAGAGAGAGAAATAAAAGGAGAAATAAAAGCAAAAGAAGAAGATGCATTAAATTTCTTGAAATTAGGAGTTAGTGAAGAGATAGTTGCTAAAGGAACTGGATTAAGTCTTAAAAGAGTATTGGAACTTAAGGGAAAATTAAATTAGCTAAGTATAGCGACAGAGGTAGTGGAGAAATCTGCTGCCTCTTATTTTTATATCCTTTGTTGATAAGTTTTGCATTAATCTTACATGGAAAAAATGTTATAATAAAAAGAATTAAAGCGTGTCTGAAAACTCAAAAATAACAAATAGAATTACTAAATAGTAATCCTAACTGTATTATAAGTATATTTCAGGTATAAAGAAAATAGGTAGAT
>JAUZPI010000072.1 GCA_030706015.1 Bacillota bacterium | reverse complement strand
AGTTAATCCATTTATTGCAGTATTAGATAGAACTGCTACTGAAGATAGCGGAGAGGTTTATGGATTCAATTTTGTTTATTCAGGTAATTTCTTTGCTCAAGCTGAAGGATATCAATTTGATACAACTCGTGTGGTAATGGGTATAGATCCACTTGATTTTTCCTGGAAACTAGAGCCAGGGGAAGAGTTTATTGCTCCTGAAGTGGTTATGGTTTACTCTAATGAAGGCATAGGAAAGATGTCTAGAACTTTTCATGACTTATATAGAAATCATCTTATACGTGGAGAATATAAAGATAAAAAGCGCCCTATTTTAATCAATAACTGGGAAGCTACATACTTTGATTTCAACACAGAAAAATTATTAAGTATAGCAAAAGAAGCTTCAAAGCTTGGTATTGAAATGTTAGTTATGGATGATGGCTGGTTTGGAAATAGAAGCAGCGACAATTGTGCCTTAGGGGATTGGGTAGTTAATGAAGATAAAATAAACGGCGGATTAAAGTATTTAGTAGATGAAATTAATAAGCTAGGTATGAAATTTGGAATTTGGTTTGAACCAGAGATGATATCGCCAGATTCTGATTTATATAGAGCGCATCCGGATTGGTGTATACATATTGATGGAAGAGTAGGTACTCTATGTCGTAACCAATACGTATTAGACCTATCTAGAAAAGAAGTTAGAGATTATGTGTATGAAAGTTTAAGAAAAATTCTAAACTGTGCAAACATTGAATATGTAAAATGGGATATGAATCGTCAATTAAGCGATGTTGGAAATTCAATACTTCCGGCAGATCGTCAAAGAGAAATTTGGCATAGATATGTGCTGGGTGTGTATGAATTAATGGAAAAGCTTACTGCAGAGTTCCCGTATATACTACTTGAAAATTGTTCAGGAGGGGGAGCTAGGTTTGATGCTGGTATGCTGTACTATAGTCCTCAAATTTGGGCTTCAGATGACACTGATGCAATTGAAAGATTAAAAATCCAACACGGTACATCCTTGGTTTATCCCGTATCAGCTATGGGTGCTCATATAAGTGACTGTCCTAACCATGCTGTTGGAAGAATAACTCCTTTTGAAACTAGAGGCTTTGTGGCTCTTTCAGGAACCTTTGGTTATGAGCTAGATGTAACTAGAATTCCTCAAGAAGACAGAGACATGATACCAAAACAAGTGGCACTGTATCATAAGTACAATGATTTAGTTCGTACAGGTGATTTATACCGTATAGGTAATATGTTTGAAAATCCTGAATTCGACTGTGTAGAATTTGTGTCAAAGGATAAAGATGAAGTTTTAGTAACCTATGTTCAAGTCTTAATGAGACCAAATCATCACAGCAGAAGAATAAGATTAAAAGGACTTGATAAAGAGGCCTTTTACAGAAATGAGGAAACTAATGAGGTTTACTCAGGAGCTGCACTTATGAACGGAGGCATCCTTATTACTGGGTTATGGGGAGATTTTAAAGGTAAATTAATGCACTTTATTCGTCAAGATGTTTAGTCGTTAAAGGGTTTAATAAATATACAGGCAGAATGGTAGTTGCAAACTACTATTCTGCCTGTAATAGTTTTAACGTTTATTAAGCCTTCGAAAGTGAACAATTTTTAGATAACAATAGTTGATATATTTAAGCAGAGTACTTTTCAACTAGCCCCAAATAATTATCCTGTGCCTTCATCAAAATATTTGATATTACCTTAGCTAGATCAGCAACTATATCAAAGTCTTCTACCATTGGGTGTTTTTTATAAAATGAATTTACTACCCCTATAATAGACATGTCCCCTACGCCGATGAAAGAATCCCTTACAGAGGTACCTGGTTTGATTGCTGAATTTCTAAGAGAGATAGTACCATCCATTCCCTCTGCATAACATGCATCAATGGCAAGTATAAAGAGATTTTCACCATATTTTAAGTATAGTTTCTTTATTGTCTCAATAATATTGCTATTATCAACTGGATTATCTAAGGTTCCGTAAACAGGAAATCTAAACCCATTATTATTAAGCATTGTTCCAACTAAAGGTCCTAATGTATCATGAATATGCTTGTTAGTTCCAATGTTTAATATAACTATTTCTTTAGAAAAATGTTCTGATAGTGTCTTTGCCATTTGATCTGCCACTATACTGTTTGAGTAATTACAGCTTAACAATAATTTTTTCATAATATTACCTCCTGTTTCGTATTTTTAAAAATGACTGACAATTCAGAATGTCTTGTATCAACAATATACCATGAATGTAATATTGTCAATTAAATTGCGTTATAAATGTTAAATTAATAAAAACAATGGTTGAAAAGCTAAAATTTAACACATGGTAACTAAATAAATGATTCCGTATTTGTAACAAACATGCAAATTTTTTTAAAAATCAACCTAGGTACCCCATTAAATCTAGTAACAATCACGTATAAATTGATGGAGGTGTTACTTGTGAATATAAGATTTTTAAAACTTTATCCGGCAATAGCATCATTAGTAATACTGATTGTACATATATTAGGGTATTTGGCTATGGTATACTTATCCAATTCATCAGCATTGCTAATATGGTTTTTATCAGGTTGTATTGATATTATCTTTATACTAAAGCTGGCAAAAACAACACATTCTTTCCATAAATCTATGTATACGGATACTTTAACTAAATTAAACAATAGAGACTTTTTTTATGCCAGTATATCTGATTCAATGGAAAAACTGCAAAAAAAACAATCACATATTTCTATGTTAATAATTGATTTAGATAACTTTAAAAATATAAATGATACCTATGGGCATATTGCAGGAGATGAAATTTTAAAACAGCTTTCAAATATTTTAATACAAAATATAAGAGCTATTGATATAGCCGCTAGAAGGGGCGGGGATGAGTTTGTTATAACACTTGCGGGTGTTGGTAGGAAAGATGCATTTAAAATTGCAAATAGAATTAAAAGTGCCATACACGGTTATGAATTTACTTATAATAATATGATATTTAAAGTTACTGCAAGTATTGGCATTGCTTCTGTTGGAGATAAAATGGATATTAATGCGTTTATTGATTTAGCTGATAAAGCTTTGTACAAAGCAAAGATAAATAAAGATTCAGTGGTATTTCTAGATTCTTGTATGGATTTATGAAATATACTTAAATATTTTAAAATTATTAGCTTTTATAAATAATTATCGAATATACACATAAACTACGCATGCAGATAATTTTAAATAAGAGAGAAGGTGATATTATGACAACAAATACAAAGGTACCCAATAGGTTAGCCAATGAAAAAAGTCCGTACTTATTACAACACGCTTATAATCCAGTAGATTGGTTTCCGTGGAGTGATGAGGCTTTTAAAAAGGCAAAAGAAGAGGATAAACCTATCTTCTTATCTATTGGGTATAGCTGAATTTGCTGTTAATTACGTACTTGTCATTGGTGTCACGTAATGGAGAGAGAAGTTTTTGAGGATGAGCAAGTGGCTGAGTTATTAAACAAGAAATATGTTTCAATAAAAGTTGATAGAGAGGAAAGGCCGGATATTGACAGTATATATATGTCCTTTTGTCATGCTTACACTGGTAGTGGCGGATGGCCGCTAACTATAGTAATGACAGCTGATAAAGAGCCATTTTTTGCCGGTACATTTTTTCCGAAGTTTGGGAGATATGGGATGCCTGGAATAATGAAAATATTATCTGCCATAAGTGATAAGTGGAACAAAGATAAAGATGATTTAATAAAATCAGGGGATAAGCTAAAAAAAGTAGTTGAAATGCTGGAGGGTGTTCATGACAAAGAAGCAATGAATGAAAGTGTGATTCATGAAGCCTTTAAAGAGTTAAAGGTTAGTTTTGAACCAAATTATGGTGGATTTAGCTATGCGCCTAAATTTCCTTCTCCTCACAATATTCTATTTTTATTCAGATACTATTATTTCATAAATGATGAAAGTGCTCTGTTCATGGCAGAAAAAACCTTAGAGTCGATGTATAAAGGAGGAATATTTGATCATATAGGATATGGTTTTTCTAGGTATTCAACGGACAATAAGTGGCTAGTTCCTCATTTCGAAAAAATGTTATATGACAATGCTCTCCTTTCAATGGCATATAGTGAAGCCTATGCTATTACAAAAAAAGAATTATATAGGGAAATAGCGGAAAAGATATACAAATACATATTAGAAAAGATGACCTCTCTTGAAGGTGGCTTTTATTGTGCTGAAGATGCAGACTCTGAGGGGGTAGAAGGTAAATTTTATGTATGGGATAAATTAGAGATAACCGAGGCATTAAACCATGAAGAAGCGGCTGAATTTAGCAAATTATACGATATTAGTGAAGAAGGTAATTTTGAAGGAAAAAGTGTACCAAACCTAATTAAAAAGGACTTGCAGGAATTGTCAGAGGACAAAGCATTAGAAAACAGGATGAATAAAATTATAGAAAGATTATCTATATATAGAGAAAAAAGAATTCATCCATTTAAAGATGATAAGGTGCTAACAGGTTGGAATGGTTTAATGATTGCTTCCCTTGCAATAGGAGGAAGACTCCTCTCGGCAAAAAAATACATTAATGCAGCAGAGAAAGCCAGCAGTTTCATTTTTGAAAATTTGATAAATGAAAAAGGAAGATTATTAGGCAGATATAGAGATGGAGAAGCTGCAAATTTAGCTTTCTTAGATGACTATGCATTTTTGGTTTGGGGATTAATAGAGCTTTATCAATCTACTTTTAATATAAGTTACCTTAAAAAGGCAGTTGAGTTAAATAAGGATATGATTAGTCTTTTCCAAGATAAATCGGGAGATGGATTCTATCTTTATGGTGAAGATAGTGAAAAATTGATATTTAGACCTAAAGAAATATATGATGGAGCTATGCCCTCAGGAAATTCTGTGGCTGCTATAAATTTGGTTCGACTTTCTCATATCACTGGTGACAGAAAATTAAAGGATATAGTTGAAAGGATGTATAACTCTTTTGGAGGCACAGTATATCAAAATCCAGCGGCTTATATTGGATTTGTTACGGCATACATGTATAGTATAATTCCTAATACTGAAGTGGTTATAGTTGGTGAAAAAGAAGATTTAGGTGTTAAATCAATGTTAGAAGAAGTTAATAATAGATTTTTACCGTTCTCTTCTTTAATTATAAATAACGGTGAAAATGATATATTAAACATAATACCACATATTATGCATTGTAAAAAAATATCCAGCAAGGCTACCGCATATGTATGCCAAAATTATAAATGTAACGAACCAACTATAGACTTAAGCAGATTTAAAGAATTAATAAGAGAAAATAAACACAGTTTAACACTAAGTTGATTCCGAACTGGTCATCTGCTGCGTAATAAAGTATAGTTGACTAGTTTGGATATTTGCTTATTTTAGTATATATTTATGTAAATATATTTTGTATAATGTAACTTGAATGAATTTACCATACTGAGGAGGGTTAAAATGGATAGTATAAGCAATCGTTATCCTATTATAGTTAAGGGTAAATATGGTTACATAAATAATGAAGGAAATGTAGTTATAGAGCCGAAATTTGATTATACAGAAGAATTTAATGATGGATTGGCAATTTTTGCAGCTGGTGACGCTTATGGATTTATTAATGAACAAGGAGAAAGTGTTATCCCTGCCAAGTTTCAGGATGTACATAATTTTATCGAGGATTTAAGTGCTGTAGAGCTTGATGATAAGAAAGGATTTATAGATAGACAAGGAAATATTGTTATCGAGCCTAAATATAAGGAAGTAATGGACTTTCAAGAAGGCTTGGCAGCAGTACAGTCTGATTATAAGTGGGGATACATCGATAAACAAGGGCAAGAAGTAATAACACCTAAATATCAGGATATGAGTGATTTTAGTGAGGGTTTAGCTGCTGTTCAGATGGGAGGAAAATTTGGCTATATTGATAAACAAGGAAATTTAGTTATTGAAGACAAATTTGACTATGCTTATGGATTTAAAGATGGCATAGCAGTAGTAAGTATAGCGAATAAATATGGATTTATTAATAAGCAAGGAGAATTAATTATTCATAATAAATTTTATTTGGCAAATGATTTTCAAGAGGGACTTGCAGCTGTTGAATTTAAAAATAAATACGGGTTTATCGATATAGAGGGTAATTTTAGAATTAAAAATACATATGACTGGGCTGATGGTTTTTCTAATGGTATTGCAATTGTTGCTGAAAGTGAAAAATATGGATGTATAAATAAATCAGGTGACATAGTGATACCAGTAAAATTTGATAATATTGATGCCTTAAGTGAAGATTTAATATCGATAGAATTAGACGGAAAATGGGGATATGCGGATTTGAATGGCAATTTAATGATAGAGCCTCAATTTGATGATGTAGGTAGATTTATAAATGGAATAGCATCTGTTGAGAAAGATAATAAGCTTGGATATATTAATAAACAAGGGGAATATGTTTGGAAACCTTCTCGGTAGCTTTTACTGAAAGGAGACAAAAGAATGAAAATCTATTAAAAAGAAGTAAAATCTAGCTGTGCTAGGCTTTACTTCTTCTTTTTTTAATTAGCTTGTTTTCTTCTTTTATCTAAATTAAAAGTTTTTATTACTTCCTCTACCTTTCCGTATAATAGTATATTGTCACCTTTTTCAATAACATAATCTCTTTTTGGAAATCCAATAAATTGATTTCCTTTATCGATATTTAATATTAATATACCCTTTGGTTTGAGATTAGATTCTTTCAGGGTGACACCAATTAAATCGCAGTCATCGTCAATGGTTAGATTGTAAACACCATAGCCTTTTGCTCTATTAATTAGTTTGTAAATTTTACTTGGAGATTTTGTTATATCAGTTCTTTTGATTATAACTTTCTCAATGAAGTTATCCAAATATGAACGCAGGAAATCATTTTTAAAGAAAAATATTAGAAAAATAAAGAATGAAACAAGGATTACTAGATTTTTAATAGAAATTGAATTTTGAAGTATATCTACTAGAAAGGATATGCCTGTAAGAAAGCCTAAGTAGCCTAAAATCATAATAAATTGAGCAAGCTTTCTTCTTGATGAATGTTGAGTAATCAGCTCAGCCTCTTTAGTGGTGAATCCACAGCCCGTTAATAATGAAATGACTTGAAAGCGGGCTTTTTCTTTAGAGAGACCAGTAAGCTTAAATAGTACTGTAATTATTTCGATAATTAGTAGGAAAATTAATATGGACAATAGAAAATATAGGATCATATAATCACACCACCGAATATTAAATTTTATAAATATATTTTAACATATTATTAATGATAATTTCGATATGAAATTGTTGAAAAAGATAGAATATAATATTGCTATATTGTAAAATAGAATTAGAATTATTTAAATTATTAATAATGGGGGGAATTAAGATGGGAGAACAAAAAAAACTTGATATAGAAAAATTAAAGCAATTCGATGAAAATTATACCATATCTAACCCAGCTAATGCTAAAAAAATATTAGAGTTTGCAGCTATTAATCTTGATTGTGTAGAAAGAATGATTACAGCGTATTTGAATTATAAGAAAAAGGTGCTAAGCAGCGATGATATTGAAAAATTAAGAGGTTCTGAAGAAGGCTTTAAGGAGATTTCTAGAAGAGTTAGAGAATTGGAAGCTTTAATATATGAATAGAAAGAATATTCTCTATTACATGTAAATTATTTACAAGCCCAATGCGTGGGTATATAATTAGTTTATTAAAAATATATTCATATGAGGGTTTGCTATGAAGAGAAAAAGTGTCATTATAATCTTAAGTTTATTAGCCATTTCTACATTATGTTCCTGTACTTCAATTAATAGTATGGAAAAGGTAGAGTCTCACGGTTTAGCAACTAGCAGTCAAAGTGATAATGAGAAGAATGAAGCTGCAGAGTTGGCTCAGGCCGCAAAAACACAAAAGAAGGCAATAACTCAATTTCGCAGCATAATAAGGCCTGGGGACAAGGGAGACGACGTACAGATAATTCAATCAAAGCTTAAAAAGTTTGGTTATAATCTGACTCTAGATGGTCAGTATGGTGATGAAACCTATTATGCTGTGTTAGATTTTCAACACAATAATAAACTTGATCCAGATGGATATGTATCAGCACAAACCTTGAAAGCATTGCTTAAGGATCCTACCCCTGAATCTATGTACAAGCCCAAGCTGGAACCTATAGCTAATAATGAAGTGGCTGTGTATAAAGCTGAAGCTGAAAATGCTGTAAACGGAGACGATATGCAGACTTACACCAACTACTTTATTATGGTAGATTTAGATCAGCATAGAGTATATATCTTCAATGGTAGTAATCGAAATTGGACATTGGTTAACACCTTTGCTTGTTCTTCCGGTGCTTATTCTACTCCCACTGTAAGAGGGCATTT
This sequence comes from Bacillota bacterium, assembly GCA_030706015.1. Lineage (GTDB taxonomy): Bacteria > Bacillota > Clostridia > Clostridiales > Clostridiaceae > JAUZPI01. The sequence continues at coordinate 12,878 of JAUZPI010000072.1, read as the reverse complement.
TGATTTGGGTGGAAAGGGAGAGGCTTTTGTAACACCTAACCAAGTGGTATGTAAGTATTTTTCTCAAATTAGTGGAAATTACTTATTTCACAGTATACTATATGATAAAGATGGCAATGTGGTAGATTCAACCTTAGGGTCTGGAGTATCCCATGGTTGTATCAGGCTTGCATTGGAAAATGCTAAATATATTTATGATAATATTCCATCAGGCACAGGAATTTGGATACGTTAAAGTTGAACGACTTGCACAAATAAGCAGGTCGTTTTTTTTGAAATTAACCAAGAACTTGAAAATCATTTACTGCAAGGCTTGTAAAAATATAAATAATCTGCTAGTTTTAAATATGTATATTATAAAATATAGGAGGTTATTTATGTTTACACATATTGTATTTTTTAATCTAAAGGATAATAGTCCTGAAAACTTGGAAAAGGCTAAGTCTATTCTAATGGGAATGGAGGGTAAAATAGAGCAGCTAAGAGAATTAATAGTAGGAATAGATGTAGTTCACTCAGCTAGATCTTTCGATATAGCTCTTGTAACAAAATTCGATTCCCATGAAGATATGGATAATTATCAGGTACATCCTTATCATGTAAATGAGGTATTAACAAATTTAAGACCAATGCTAGAATCATCTGCTTCAGTTGATTTTGAAGATTAAGTTTAAAAAAACAATTAAAAAGAGGTAATACTTATGGAGTTTATTGATGTTTATGACAAGGCAGGTAACCGTGTCAGCACTTGTGAGCGAGGAAGTATAACTGAGGAGATAAAAAAATATTCATTAAAATATGGAGAAGCTAATTATGCACTGCCTGTAGTTCATTTGATGCTGGCAAATACTAAAGGTCAGTTGTACATAGTAAAAAGAGGCGCAAAGGATGAAAATCCATTTTTATTTGATAAAACAGTTGGCGGGCACGTAACAGCAGGTGAAAGTTTTGATGAATCATTAAAGAGGGAAGCTCTTGAGGAGATTTCTGTTGATATTATTATTTCAGATATAGTTAACTATCCATATGTAAAACGTGATGTTGATTTAAACAAGCAGGCAGTTGTCAGACCCATTGATTTTCAATTCTGGAGTAAATCAATAAGAATGACGTCAAAGGGTGACTCCTTTATTAAACGAGATAGAGTTCTTACTTATTTTGGAGTGTATGATGGCGGTTTAAACTTTGGTGACGGAGAAGCAGTAGGATATATTAACATAAGTATTAATGACTTGAAGGAAGAATTTAAAAGGCATTCATCTGAATATACAGAAGATTTGAAATCAATAATCGACAAATATGAATGGTATTTGTCGAAATAAAAGATATTATAGTGGTAAATATTGCTTTACTAATTAATGTGATAATATGCCAAGGATTTATTAATGAATTTTGAACAGTAAACGATTGCAAATATGAAACCAATATTGCAATTAAAACTATTATATGATAAGATTATTAAAAATTATGAATGAACGATTCAAAAAAAATTCATGAAATTTTAATAGTGGTAAGTATTGTTAATAGTTATTGCTTCTAGTTTTCGACATTACATTTCTGTTTTTATTTAGGAACTTATAAGTTCTACCTAAGAATAATTTTTATGAGAATATAATAAAAATTATATTAGGAGGGATTTGTAACGATATAGCATCAAGTTCATTACAGCAAATTTTTCATAATAAAAAAGGGGGCATAATATCATGTTGAAGAAGAAAATTGCACTAGCGTTAAGTTTGGTAATGGCCGTTGGCTTATTTTCAGGTTGTGGAGCAAATAGTAGTACAAGCTCTAGCGATGAAATCAAAATAGGAGTTGTTCTAGCATTGACTGGAGATGTTTCTACTTACGGTCAATCAGGAAAAAATGGTTTAGAATTACTACAAGAAGAAACTAATAAAAACGGAGGAATACTTGGCAAAAAGGTAAAATTCGTTTATGAAGATAGTGAAGGAAAGCCTGCAAGTGCTGCTAATGCAACACAAAAACTAATCGATAATGATAAGGTAGTTGCAATAGTAGGACCACTTACAAGTTCAGAATGTATTTCTGCTGGACCTATTGCAGTTCAAAACAAAATCCCTATGGTAACAGGAACAGGAACTAATCCTAAGGTAACTGATGCTGGTGATTATGTATTCAGAACTTGCTTTATCGATCCATACCAAGGTACGGTAATATCAAATTTTGCAGCACAAGATTTAAAAGCAAAAACAGCTGCAATATTATTTGATAATGGAAATGATTATTCAAAGGGTCTTTCAGAATACTTCCAAAAGAACTTTGAACAAAAAGGCGGAAAAATTATAGCATCTGAAACATATAACAAAGGAGATCAAGATTTTAATGCTCAGCTAACAAAAATAAAACCACTTAATCCAGATGTAATATTATTACCTGATTACTATGGAACAGTTGGTGTTATTGCAAAACAAGCAAGAGCAATGGGAATAAAAGCAACCTTCTTAGGTGGAGACGGTTGGGATTCAGCTGATTTATACAAGATAGGCGGAACTGCAGTTGAAGGTTCATATTTCTCAGATCACTATTCACCAGACAACGATTCACCAGAAGTAGTTCAATTTACAAAAGATTACAAAACTAAATATAACACTACTCCTGATGCTATGGCAGTTTTAAATTATGATGCAGGAAAAGTATTACTTGAATCAATAAAGGCTGCTGGAAAAACAGATGGAGACAGCATAAAGGATGCTTTAAAGAAGGCTGATGTGAAAGCTGTTTGTGGAGAAATTAAATTTGATGATAAGAGAAATGCAGTTAAATCAGCAGTTATCATCAAAGCAGAAGATGGAAAGAATAAGTTCGTTAAAGTTGAAAAATAATAAAATTTACTTAAAATGCTTGAGTGAGTATTTATATATTCACTCTGGCATTTTGCATTAATACGGAATAGGAGGCCAACAAATGAGCTTTATACAACAGATTATTAATGGACTTGCGCTCGGAAGTGTATATGCATTAATAGCCTTAGGCTACACAATGGTATACGGAATTATGGGATTAATAAATTTTGCACATGGCGACATATATATGGCAGGAGCTTATTTTGGTTTTTTGGCAGCAACTACACTACATCTGCCATTTTTACCGGTACTTTTAATTGCTATGCTGGGTTCAGCTCTTTTAGGAATGTTAATTGAAAAGGTGGCGTATAAACCTCTAAGAAATTCTCCTAAAATAACGTTGCTTATTACAGCTATAGGTATGTCTTTATTATTAGAGAATGGGAATAGATTATTATCAGGTCCAGATCCTAAATCATACCCTCAAGATCTATTAGTTCAGAAGACAATCGCATTAGGTTCACTTCAGGTAAATAATCTCCAAATAATAATTATGGCAGTAACTGTTATACTAGCTGTAGCACTTCAATACATAGTTATCAAAACAAAGACTGGAAAGGCTATGAGAGCTACGTCCTTTGATATGGAAGCTGCTCAGCTTATGGGTATAAACGTTAATAATATTATTTCTGTTACCTTTGCTATAGGTTCTGCACTAGCAGGGGCAGCAGGAGTGCTAGTTGGAATTCTATATAACAGAATTGATCCTTATATGGGAATAATGCCAGGCTTAAAAGCCTTCGTAGCAGCAGTTTTAGGTGGTATCGGAGTTATACCTGGTGCTATGTTAGGTGGTATTATTATGGGACTAGCTGAAACTTTTACAAAAGCATATATATCATCAAGATTATCAGATGCTATAGCTTTCGGTATATTAATTGTTATATTAATTGTTAAGCCATCAGGTATCCTCGGCAAGAAAACTAGAGAGAAAGTGTAGGTGGCAGGTATGGAGAAGAAATATTTAAAAAGAACAGGAATATTTTTAATTGCATCTGTAGTATTATTTGCTATTCTCTTCGGTCTAATGAAAGCCGATATTATAGGTCGTTATTATACACAGATAATTATATTGATGGGCATTAATGTAATCTTAGCATTAGGATTAAATTTAATATTAGGTTTTACAGGACAATTAGCTTTAGGTCATGCAGGTTTTATGTCCGTTGGAGCGTATACAGCGGCTATGTTAACAATTAAACTACATTTACCATTCTTAGTTGTTATAATTTTGGGTGGTGTAATGGCAGGTTTATTTGGACTTTTAATTGGTATACCAACTTTAAGATTAAAGGGAGACTACCTTGCAATTACTACACTAGGTTTTGCTCAGATTATTCAGGTTGCTATTACAAATATAGAACCACTTGGAGGAGCTAGAGGACTTGCTGGTATTCCGCCTAAAACAACCTTTGTTTGGACATTCTTTATAGTTGTTGCAGTTATAGCTATTATTTATAATATAGTTAATTCCTCTCAAGGAAGAGCAATGATATCTATAAGTGAAGATGAAATTGCATCTGAAGCAATGGGTATTAATACAACAAAATATAAAATGATGGCATTCGTGATTGGATCTGCTTTTGCAGGAGTGGCAGGTGCTCTTTATGCACATTACTACATGTTCTTGGATCCAGCATCATTCAATTTTATGAAATCTGTTGATATAGTTGCTTATGTGGTGCTTGGAGGTATGGGAAGTATAGCTGGTTCAGTTATATCCGCAAGCGCTTTAACCGGTATTCTAGAGGCATTAAGACCTTTAGGAGATTTCAGAATGGTAATCTATCCTATACTATTGATATTAATAATGAGATTCAGACCACAAGGTTTATTAGGTAAGAGTCTAGGTGCTAAGTCATTATTTAAGAACAAGAGAAAGGGTGGTAAGAATGTCACTGCTGAAAGCAAATAATTTAACTATAAAATTTGGCGGACTAACTGCTGTTTCAGATTTTTCACTAACAATTGGTGAAAATGACTTAGTAGGACTTATAGGACCAAATGGAGCAGGGAAGACTACTATTTTTAATATGCTTACAGGCGTATATGCTCCTACTAGTGGTAACATACAGTTTAATGGAGAAAGTATTGAAGGCATAAAGCCTTATGAAATAACTAAAAAGAATATTGCACGTACTTTCCAAAATATAAGATTGTTAAAAAGTTCTTCAGTTATTGATAATGTAAAAATATCCTTTAACTATCAAATCAAATATAATATTTTTGATGCAGTATTCCGTACACCAAGATTTTTTAAAGGTGAAAAGGAAATTGAAGAAAAGGCTTTAGAACTATTAAAGATATTCAAACTTGATGGAAAAAAAGATGAATTGGCATCAAATCTTCCGTATGGTGATCAAAGAAGACTTGAGATAGTAAGAGCTTTGGCTGCGAGTCCTAAACTTCTTCTTCTTGATGAGCCTGCTGCAGGTATGAATCCGCAAGAAACTACAGAACTAATGCATTTAATTAACTGGATACGAGACGAATTTAAAATAGCTATTCTTTTAATTGAACATGATATGAAATTAGTTATGGGTGTTTGTGAAAAAATAGTTGTTGTGGACTATGGTAAAGTAATCGCGGAAGGTACTCCAGATGAAATTAAGAAAAACGAAAAAGTTATAAAAGCGTACCTTGGAGAGGGTGGTGCAGATGCTAAAAATTAAAGATCTTAATGTTTATTACGGGGCTATTCATGCTCTTACAGATATAAATATAGATGTTGAAGAAGGTGAAATAGTAACTCTTATAGGTGCTAATGGAGCTGGGAAAACTTCAACTTTAAGAGCTATTTCTGGGCTCGCCACTGAGAAAACTGGTGAAATATTATTTAATGGAACTTCAATTAATGGTATGCCAACCTATAAAATGGCAGGACTAGGTATAGCCCACGTACCAGAAGGAAGAAGAATTTTTGCAAATTTATCAGTTATGGAAAACCTGGAATTAGGAGCTTATCTAAGAAAGGATAAAGCAGAAATTCACAAGGATTACGAAATGATATTTGAAAAATTCCCAAGACTAAAAGAAAGAAGAAAACAATTAGCTGGAACTCTAAGCGGTGGTGAGCAGCAAATGCTTGCAATGGGAAGAGCGCTTATGATTAGGCCAAAGATTATTCTTTTGGACGAACCATCCATGGGGCTTGCACCTCTAGTTGTACAAGATATATTTAATATTATCAAGGAAATCAACAAAGCAGGGACTACAGTACTGCTGGTCGAGCAAAATGCTCATATGGCATTATCAATTGCACACAAGGCTTATGTGTTGGAAACAGGTAAGATTGTGCTTAAAGGAAATGCACAAGATTTACTTAACGATGATGCTGTAAGAAGCGCTTATTTAGGTGAATAAAATGAAACTGGCTGGCAGTGCTTTAAGCATTACCAGCCAATTTTACTTTATGTGTTTGGTTAATCGTAGAACTTATGTTGACTTATTCCAGAGGCTATATCTTTACATTCTTTTAAACATTTTTCAATTTCTATAGTTTGGTCCTTGATTCGGGACTGAACTTGGGAATCTGTTCCTGTCTGGGAGGCTCCTTTAATGCTGCGATAAGCGGTTTCTAGAGTTTCACATGCCACGTGGATATTGTGTCTAGCATCTTTATTCATATCTAAGTTACTGGCTTAAATAATCGGAATAAAAATTAAACCAGCTCCCTCCTATCTATTATTTTGAAAAATTCCGATTTTTATAATTTATTATTTTTCAGAAGAGGTGATTTTATTCATATCGAAATCTGAAGATTAAAAGCGAATGTTTATGAATCATAGTATATATAATTAATTATATTTTTATTAAAATCCGTCAGAACCGCCCCCACCATCACCACCACCAGAGTCACTGCTATCTCCGGAATCACCACCTTCACCGCCAGAAGATAAATCAGATGAACTGGTAGGTGAAAATGCTATGGTTAATATTTGATCGAAGGTATTTGTGATATCATTGAATTGATCAAACGTAATATTAGTATCATAGTCAGCTAGTATGTTTATATATGTAAAATCTGCTATATTTGCATCACCTTTAAAACATTTATTGGGAAAAAAGGTTTTTAGCTGATGAATTGCTTTTTGGGCAATTCCTAAAGATATTGCAAAAGGTAAGTAGCTCTCCCAGGTAATAATTGAAGGAATTGCTACATTTCTAAGAGTGCTAAAATCCATTAAATAGTTTTTAAATGCTTTCCACTTAGCACGTTCAGTTGAGCCCTTTTGTGTTCTTCTTTTTCCACCACCAATTAAAGAAGCAGATAAAACTATAATTATTAAACAAAGCAGTTTGGTTATTAAACTTCCATTAATTTTTGTAATATAGCATGCTATGAGTAGAGAGATAATTATGAACATAACTGAAACTACAGTTCCAACAATAGGTGATTTATTTTCGAAATAACCGTATTCTGCCGCATCGTTTTTAACAATATCTACCCATTCACGGAAGTTCTCTCTAAATTCTAAAGCAAAGTCTATATCCCGAACAGTTTGTTTTATTTCATTAAATGTAAAAGCTCCGTCATATCCAAAACATCTCATAAACCAATTCATAAAAAATTTTTCATGATTAAGGGAATTAGAATCACCGAAACATATTCTAGTAATTACAAAATCATGTTTATTTGAAACATTTGATATGCTATATGAGGAATTTGGTATAATTTCTAATTTAAAATATTTCTTTCTAACAAGATCAATTAGTGTAGCACAAATATCTTTTGAGGTTATCTTACCAGATTTACATAGTACACTCATAACAGCTGGGCTGCAGTCAGATGGCAAACTTTCTAGGTATTTACCTCTAAATTTTGACTTAGCATGACCACATAATTTGAACTTTACAAATAACTGAACTATTACAGCAAATACAGCGAATATTATTATTGATGATTCAATTTGTTGAAAATTTCTCAAGTTTTCTATTACACTATTTTTCACTGAAGATTCTTGCTTTAGAATATCATTTAGTTCATTAATTGGCTTATTTCTTTGTGCCGCAGCTATTAGGTTAGGTGGAAATAAAACTCGTGCTTCTACATACTTTTCAGCAGCTAAATCATTAGTGTATAAACTTACAGTTTGATTATCAACCATTTTTGAACTTATATTTAAAGGACCGTGAGTGAAAAATTTTACAGTACTCTTAGTGCTGCCCAAAGGTAACTTTATGCTAATTGATAGAGAATCTACTGGTGCTTTATTCTCATTGCCCAGGAACCTCCAGTAAATTTCGCCAGTATCATTGTATTTTATTGCAGCATTTTTAATTGTATATGATATAGTTATAATCCTAGACATATCGGTAGATGGCGCATATATCCATATGGTTAGAGCATTGTTAACAGAGGTATCTAATCTAAAGACCCCCATATCACCATTTGAGGCTGAATCAACCTGCTTATAAATCTTTGACCCTTCTGAAATCTTAACATTTTGGATGGAACAACCACCAGGAAAAAGTATTTGTCTTTTTACTCCATTAAAGTTTCCAGAAAAATTATAGTGAATAACTTCTTCAACAGACATATCACCGGAATTTAAAATCTCAGAAGTTATTAAGTATTTTCCTATTGAAAGTTTACTAGATTGTGCTTGTACACTAGAAGATGATAAAATAAATAAAATGAAAAATAAGCATGGGAATAGAATTTTAAGAGAATATTTCAATTGATTCCCTCCTTATTACAATATACCAATATTATACAATGGAGTTTGACAAATATCTCTATATAAATTTAAAATTGTAAGAATACAAAAAAACACCTAGATAATAATCAAGGTGTTTGGTTAAAATGCTAATCTTCTTCTAAAACGATTTTAGCTAAGGGAAATGGTTCCAGAGCTCTTTCCAATATTCCCTGTACATAGCTGATTAACACACCATAATTTACGATAGGTATATTAGCTTCTTTAGCCTCTTGAAGTCTGTGCAGCATTGCCTTTCTATTTAACATACATCCAGCACAATGAACTATAAGAGCGTAATCTTTAATATTTTCAGGAAAACTAAATCCGCTGGCAAATTCAAATTCAAGTTTCTTTCCTGTGCTTTGTCTCAGCCATCTTGGTATTTTGACTTTTCCGATATCATCAGATTGTCTATGGTGAGTGCAAGCTTCAGCTATTAAAATTTTGTCACCATCTTTTAAACTCTTTATTGCTTTTACACCGTTGATAAGTTCAGGCAAATCACCTTTATTTCTAGCAAAGAGAATAGAAAAGGAGGTCATAGGTATATCTCTAGGTGTATCTGCAGCAACCTTTAAAAATACCTGAGAATCGGTTATAACAAGCCTTGGTTTTTTACCTAAGTTTTCAATGGTTTCTTTTAATTCGTGTTCCTTGGTCACCACTGCAATAGCATCGCTTTCAAGAATATCCCTAATGGTTTGCTGTTGAGGCAATATAAGTCTTCCCTTAGGTGCAGCCTTATCAATAGGTGTTACTAATACTACAAAATCTCCAGGGGAAATCAAATCACCAACAATCTTAAATTTATCTTCATCCTCAGGGACAGCCTTAGTAAGAGCTAATTTAATTTCATCAATGCCTTTACCAGTTAAAGCTGAGGCAGGAATAAGCTTTTCACCTAGGCTTTTTTCATATGTATTAATAATTTCTTCTGAAGCTACTGTATCCATTTTATTTAATACAGCTATTATTGGGATATTTTTCTCTTTCATTTGTTTTACTAAGTTAATTTCAAAATCATCTACACCTAAGGCAGCATCAATTACAAGTATACTAATATCAGTTTTATTTAAAACTTCAAGGGTTTTCTTTATTCTTAGTTCCCCTAAGATTCCTTCATCATCAAGTCCTGCGGTATCTATCAATTCTACAGGCCCTAAAGGCAGCAGTTCCATTGACTTATAAACTGGATCTGTAGTAGTTCCCTTAACATCGGACACAAGGGCAATTTCTTGTCCAGTAATAGCATTTATTATACTAGACTTTCCAGCGTTTCTTCTTCCGAATAAAGCGATATGTATTCTATTTGAACGAGGTGTTTCATTTAAATTACTCATATTATCCTTCCTTTCACTTACCAGGTATTCCAGGTTTAGTCAGCTGATAAGGGTTTAATATTTGTTCTAACTCTTCTTTGGGCAATATTCCTTGAGATAAAACAGTTTCCTCGATAGTCTTATTTTCTTTTAAGGCCATTTTTGCAATTTCAGAAGCTCTATCGTAGCCTATGTAATGCAATAGAGCAGTAGCAGAAGCAGTAGATGCTTCTAAATGTTTTTTGCAATTATCCTCATTTACCTGAATACCCTTTATACATTTTTCTTCAAAAACTTTTACAGCGTTAGTGAGTATCTCAAGTGATTCTAACAATGAATCAGCAATAAGAGGGCCAAAGGCATTAAGTTCAAGCTGTCCTGAAGCAGCAGCAAAGGTAATTGAACTGTCATTGGCAATAACCTTCATAGAAACCTGACTTATCATTTCAGCAATAACTGGATTTACCTTTCCCGCCATAATAGAAGAACCTGCCTGTACCTCTGGAAGCATTAATTCCCCAAAGCCGCCCTTTGGACCGGAGCCTAAAAGTCTAAGGTCATTGGCGATTTTCATTAAATTCACCGCTGCAGATTTAAGCAAACCAGATACCTCTACAAATACATCCATGTTTTGAGTAGTATCCATAGGATAATCGCTTCTTGCTATTCCAAGTCCAGTTTGTTCTCTTAATATATCTGTCATTAGAAAAATATATTTGCTGGCAGCATTCATACCTGTTCCGATAGCTGTACCGCCAATATTTACTTCACGTAATCTTTCTTCTACCTTATATATTCTCCATCTATCTCTAGCAATGGCTCTTGCATAAGCACCAAAACCCTGACCCACCATCATTGGCAGGGCATCCATAAGTTCTGTTCTTCCGAGTTTAATTATATCACTAAACTCATTTTCTTTAACCTGAAGAGCATCCTGAAGGGATGCTAAGGCATTACTAAGAGGACGAAGAAGATTTATAGCTGCTATTCTAAGAGCAGTTGGGTAAACATCATTAGTGGATTGAGACATATTTACATGGTGAATAGGGTGAATTATAGTGTAATCCCCCTTATTTCCGCCCAACAGTTCAATAGCTCTGTTAGCAATAACCTCATTAACATTCATATTAGTAGAAGTTCCTGCTCCTCCTTGAAGAGCATCAACGGTAAAATAGCAGTCATATTCACCCGTTAGTATATCATCGCAGGCATTAATAATGGCATTTGCTTTTTCCTCCTCCATATTTTTTAGCTTTTTATGAGTTATAGAAGCGGATTTTTTTACTATTACTAAGGCCCTTATTAAGTTTATATTAACTTTTTTATTGCTTATATTGAAGTTTTCCATTGCTCTCACAGTATTTATTCCATAGTAAGCATCCTTAGGAATTTCCTTTTCTCCTAAAAGATCTTTTTCAATTCTATAATTATTATCAAGTTCCACTTTAGCACCTCCAACACCAAAACAAGATAAAATTAGTGCTCCTTATTGATACAAAAATTCTAACAAAAATAATTATTAATAGCAAGTTTTAGCGGTGAAATGTGTTATCGGATTAACCCCTTCCTTTTGGACAAAACCTTAAACTTTCAGGTTACATAAATAATGAAAAATGTAACCAAATGTAACCGAAAGTTCTGGAAAACTGCTGAGAAGGCAGATGTATCAAGGGCTAAGAGGGAATTTTGAGAGGTAGAATTAAACCTGCAAAAAGTATAAAACTATTGAATAATTACTATAAAATTCATAAAAATAAGCCCAGCAGGGCTTATTTTTTGTATAATTTAAGAGTTAAAAATACAATATTAAGAGACTAAATTATTATTTTTACCTTATAATTCTTCAGCCAAGTGTTCACTTGAATTAAATAAGCTATAAGCTGAGGTCCAGTCATTAATTGGCCAAACCATGGTTTTCCGAAGGAGGAACCTCCAGTTTCAACAATATTCTTAACCTTCTTAACATCAACTAATTGTAAGATAGGGGAGCTAGGATCTTTTAAAATGTCTCTCATCCAGGTTTGAACTCCTTCAGTATATTTAGGATTAAAGGTCTTAGGATATGGGCTCTTTTTCCTCCAAAGCACATCTTGAGGTAAAATACCTGTAAGAGCTCTTCTAAGAAGCCCTTTTTCTCTTCCATTATAGAATTTCATATCATTTGGTATATTAAAAGCATATTCAACTATTCTATAATCTGCAAAGGGAACCCTAACCTCAAGACTATTCGACATACTCATTCTATCTTTTCTAGTGAGCAGAGTAATCATAAACCATTTTACATTTAGATAAAATAATTCTCTCATACGAGCCTGTTCTTTAGTTTCACCATCTAACTTAGGAACTTTATTTAACGTATCTTCATATTGAGTTTGGACAAAGGACTCTAAATCTATCTTAGATAAGTTACCTGATAAAAGTGCTTTTCGTTCCTTGGTAGCTCTTGACCATGGGAAAGTAGTTGCATTTATATACTCAGGATTTCTAAACCAAGGATACCCACCGAATATTTCATCTGCACACTCTCCAGATAGTGCTAGGTCATTGATATATTATCAAAGGCTAATTCATCAAATTTAATATAAAAATTTAAGAAATTGAAAGAAAAAATGTTACATATACAATTTCAAAGTGTCTCATTGAATTTGAATAGTTTTATGAAACAGTATATAATTTTCTAGAAGTAAAGAGAAGAATCATTAAGATATAAGAGGAGTTAGCTGATTCATATAAATAAAGTATATACATATATCTATTACTAGTTTAGAAATTAATAAATAAGTTGCATACACTAAAAAATAAAATATGGAGAGTGATGTATAGTGCTATTTAACAGAAATAAATCCTATGATGATATAGTACCTGCGTTGGATACTAGAAAGTTGATACTATTAGTTAAAAAGTTGTTACCAGATGTTGTATTTAATATGGCCAGCCTTGAAGGTAATCCATTTACATATCCTGAAGTGCAAACCTTACTTGATGGAATT
>JAUZPI010000071.1 GCA_030706015.1 Bacillota bacterium | reverse complement strand
TTACTAACTATAAAGTAATCTGTATCTGGTGATCATAGCCTAAAGGTAACACCCGTTCCCATACCGAACACGAAGGTTAAGCTTTAGAGCGCCGATGGTACTGCAGGGGAGGCCCTGTGGAAGAGTAGGTAGTTGCCAGGTCTACATATGGCCAGTTAGCTCAGTCGGTAGAGCAGAGGACTGAAAATCCTCGTGTCCCTGGTTCGATTCCTGGATTGGCCACCAAAAACTGTTGATAAATTGTCTTTATCAACAGTTTTTTATTTTACGCTATATTAGTAAATTAATTAAAAAATATAATAAAAAGACCTGTTCTACGCTTATTAGAACAGGTCTTTTATGATTATTTAAGAGGGTTATAAGGGTTATAAGGGTTATAGGGGTAAATAATTATTCTTTAGTAAGTCGAGTATAGCCTCTACATGACCATCGACTTTTACCTTTCTATAAATCTTTTGAACATAACCATGTTCATCGATGATAAAGGTACTTCTTTCAATTCCGATTTTTTTCTTTCCATACATGTTTTTTTCTTTTAGTACACCGTATAAGTTACAAACAACTTCTTCTTGATCCGAAAGGAGGATAAAGGGGAGATCAAGTTTTGCTATAAACTTATCGTGAGATTGTAAGGAATCTTTGCTAATACCCAGAATGACAGTATTTTGGTCTTCAAGGTCCTTAGCATTGTCTCTAAAAGCTTCAGCTTCAAGTGTGCAGCCTGGAGTATTATCCTTAGGATAAAAATATACAATGACTTTTTTTCCTAAATAATCACTAAGTTTATGCTGCTTACCATCAGAACCGTTTAAGGTGAAATCTGGAGCTTTTGAGCCATGGATTAATTCCAAGCCTATCACCACCTTTTCATTTCACATTATTATGGTTATTTGGGGAAGATATTTTGGTTGATGAAGTTATTATATAATAATTATTATTAATAAGCAATAGATTTTCATAATAATTTTTAGAAATTTTGGGTTTTTAAAGATATAAAATTATTAGGCTATAGCATAAGTAGGTATGAGCCTATTTATAAATAATGTAGTAAAATATAATTAGTATTTATCAGTGTATATAAAACCTAAGGATCTTTGCAAAATAATATTAGAACTTTTGCAGCTTATTAGGTATAACAAGGAGAGAATAAAATGATATATACAAATATATTGGATCTATTAAATAAAAATAGCGACGAATCATATAAAGCTTTTAATAAAAAAATTATTCCTGACATGGGAGAAGCCTTTGGAGTACGGACTCCAATATTAAGGAATATATGCCAAGGTATATTAAAGAATAAAAATTTAAATGAAATCATAACTGAGCTTCATAAAGGAAAGATGTTTGAGGAAAAACTTTTAGAAGGTATGCTAATAGGTAGTATGAAGTTTCAAGATAGTAACGAAATGGTTATAGCTATTGATAATTACATAACTAGAATAGATAATTGGGCTCTGTGTGATTCTTTTGTGTCTTCATTAAAAAAGTTAGTTATTAAAAATAAGGAATTGTTTTATTATAAGATAAACGATTATGTTAAGTCAGTAAATCCATGGGAAATACGGTTTGGACTTATATTATTAAATGGGTATTTTAAGGATAAAGATTATGTTACACATATATTAGATATAATCAGTACAATTGATAATAATCACTACTATGTAAAAATGGGAGAGGCGTGGCTTTTGAGTACAATATACCTTTCTGATAGTGAAAGAGTCATTGAATTCCTGCAAAGCACAACAATAGATAATTGGTGCGTGAATAAGGCTATTCAAAAGATTATCGAATCAAAAAGAGTTAGCAAAGAAGAAAAAGAATTTATAAGAACATTAAAGAGGTATAAGGGAAATAAGTAAAGCCTTACATTATAATATGTTTTAAGATAGGAATATGAATATGGAACCAATTGAAATAAATTTTATGGGGGATTCAGCAATTATAATTAGGCTTAGTAATACAGTTAACTTAGAGGTACATTTAAAGATACAAGCTATATGTAATTATTTCGAAAGTAATCCTTTTAAAGGTATGATAGAATGTGTTCCTAGTGTTGTTACCGTAACTGTATACTATAATCCTATAGAGGTATTAAAAAATATTAAGGCTAGCGACAAGGGTAATCCATTTCAAGTTGTAAAGAATATTGTTTTGGACGTTCTACATAATATAAGATATGAGAAAGAAGAATTGAGCAGAATTGTTGAGATGCCTGTATGCTATGGCGGAGTATTTGGTCCTGATTTAGATTTTGTAGCCCGATTTAATAAATTATCAATTGAAGAGGTAATTGAAATTCATTGTAATTATGACAATAGAGTTTATATGATTGGCTTTGCTCCAGGATTCCCTTATCTATATGGTATGTCAGAGAGAATAGCTGCACCTAGGAAAGAGACTCCAAGTATTTCTGTACCTCAAGGTTCAGTAGGTATAGCTGGAAGTCAAACAGGGATTTATCCTATCTCTACGCCTGGTGGGTGGCAAGTTATAGGAAGAACACCTATAAGACTCTTCAGACCTGAGGATGAAGTTCCAAGCTTAATTAGATCGGGTGACATTATTAGATTTAAAAGAATAGATGAGAAGGAATATTATAAAATTAAGAAGTTAGAAGAGGAAAATGAGAAATGTGTATAGAGGTAAAGAGTGGAGGCTTATTGACCACTGTACAAGACTTGGGTAGATATGGACTTAGGAAATATGGAGTTATTGTAAGTGGAGTAATGGATGAATTCGCCCATCGAATTGCCAATATTTTAGTTGGGAATGAAGAGACAGCTGCTACGTTAGAGATCACTCTTGTAGGTCCAGAACTTTTTATTAAAGCAGACACCCTAATATCTATATGTGGAGCTGACCTATCTCCAAGCATAGATGGTAGTGAAGTACCCATGTGGAGATCAATTTATGTAATGGCAGGGAGTGTTTTAAGTTTTGGTAAATGTAAATCTGGGGCAAGATGCTATATAGCTTTTGCTGGCTCATTTGATACAAGGGAGATTATGAAAAGTAAGAGTACTTATTTAAGAGCTGGCATTGGTGGATATGAGGGTAGGGCCCTTAAGAAAGGTGATAAACTAAAGCTAAATGTTCCTAAGGGTATTGCGTTAAAAATGGCATCACATCTAGTTAGAGAGAAAACTTATAAAGCATTCTTCGCTTCAAGATGGTTTGTAGGAGAAAAGATAATGCCTAGATATGAATCAAATGCTGAGATAAGAGTGACAAAGGGTGTACAATTTCAATATTTTAATGCAGCAAGTAAAAAGAATTTCTTTAAGTGTACTTATAGTGTAAGTACACAATCGGATAGAATGGGATACAGATTGAATGGGGATAAGCTTTCTAAGGAAAAGAATTTAGAAATGCTTTCAGAGGGGGTAGCACTAGGTACAATTCAAGTACCTTCAGACGGTAACCCAATAATTCTTCTTGCGGATAGGCAGACTACAGGAGGGTACCCTAAAATAGGTGAAGTTATATCAGTAGATATTCCCATTGTAGCTCAATTAAAGCCTGGAGATACTATAGCATTTAAGGAGACTTCATTAGAAGAAGCTCAAAGGTTATATATTTTAAGAGAAATGAATTTTAGAACTATAATAAATGCTATAAAAATGAGTTTAGAGAGGTTGTGATATTGTGCTTAGTATTGATTTAAACTGCGACATGGGTGAAAGTTTTGGTATATATAAAGTAGGAGATGACGAAAAGGTCTTAGATTACATAAGTTCTGCAAATATAGCCTGTGGATTTCATGCTGGAGATCCTTCAGTTATGAACAAAACAGTAAGTCTTGCATTAAGCAAGGGGGTGGCTGTTGGAGCACATATAGGCTTTATGGATTTAGTTGGGTTCGGTAGGAGAAATATGAATATATCACCTAAAGAAGCATTTGAAATAACTATTTATCAAATTGGGGCCTTGTATGGTTTTATAAAGGCAGAAGGCGGCAATTTATCACATGTTAAGCCTCATGGAGCATTGTATAATCTAGCTGCAAAAGATAAAAATTTAGCTTTAGCTATTGCTGAAGCAGTATATAAAATAGATAATGAGTTGATTTTATATGGTCTTTCTGGAAGTGAACTTATAAAAGCTGGGGAGGAAGTAGGTCTAAGAGTAGCTAATGAAGTTTTTGCGGATAGAACATATAGTGATGATGGATGTCTAACACCTAGAACCCATAAGGATGCTTTAATCAAAGAAGGTACTATTGCAGTTCAGCAAGTAATAAAAATGATAAAAGAGGGAATTGTTATTTCTACTAATGGTAACCAAGTAAATATAAAAGCTGAGACCTTGTGCATACATGGAGATGGCAGTCATGCATTGGAATTTGTGAAAAAGGTTAGAAAAGAAATTGAGCTTAATGGAATAGAAGTCAGCGCTATGAGAACTTAAAAAATAAGATGATAAAAGTAAATGCAGCAATCTTTCAATTTGCTGCATTTACTTTTATCATCTTATTTTATTTGTTGTGGGATAACTTAGAACGATTTGTAAACTTATCACCAGTTGCATGTTCTCCTATTTTATCACCATCAATTATTCCTATGTCTCCACCATTCTTAAAATACATTTTTCTAAGTTCTGCATTGGATTTGCCATCTGTTCTTAGAAGATTTTTATTATTATCCATGCCTTAACATCTCCCTCAATAAAGTTTGTATTGCAAACCTTATTTTCTCCTAGTTAATATCTTTAATGCATTTATGGGATATAGCGCTTTGTGGTAAATCTAATATTACCTGTCTATTCTGAATAGATTTAGTTCTTTTGGAGGATTACCTAAGTATAGATCTCTTAAAAACTGAGCACCGAATACTGCGTATAGTATGCCATTTGAACCATATCCCAGGCAGAAATAACAATTAGGTATATCCTCATATTCGCCTATGTAAGGGAGACTATCTTTAGTATCACCAAATAAAGCACTATAGCCAAAATCTACTTCAATATTCGGTATTTGAGGGAATAATGCTTTTAATCGATTTGTCAGTATAGTATATTTCTCCCCAGCTAACGGATCATCATCTTTTAAGTTAGATACTTTACTTCTTTCGCCCCCTATTTCTAAGTCCTCACCACCAATAATTATTCTATTATCATCGGTAACGCGTAAATAGGAATAGAAATCGTTAGTGTCTCTAATAATGGCCCTATTATACCACCCTTTAAATTCATTTATTGGCTTTGTTACCACAGCAAATGTCCTAGTAAGAGTTACAATCTTTTTACTTATAAATTTCTTTGCCTCATATCCTGTAGCGATAATAGCTTTTTTCGCTCTGATTTTAAATTTGTTTTTTGTCACTACTGTAACACCATCGATTTGAGATTTTAGACTGGTAACTAGGGTGTTTTCATAAACTCTAAGTTTTTGTTTTACAGATGTAGATATCAATGAATGAGTAAATTTATATGGGTCGATTTCTCCAGCAGAATTTTTTGAATAAATGCCTGCTTTAAATGGAAAGGAGAATTTATCACTAGAATTATCATCGAATAACTCTACATTGAATCCATGCTCTTTTCTTAAGGCGTACTCCTTTTTCAGCATGGGCACATCACTTTCTTTATTAGAATAATAAAAGCAATCCTTAATATTAAAGTTACACTTGTCGTCCATTTCATTAATTATTTTATCTATATCATATAAGGATTTTTGACATAGATTAAAGCAATCCACAGAGTTGTTGATACCTATGTGGTTTTTTAAACCTATGAGATTATTATCAATCTCATACTGAAGAATAGAAGTTGAGGCACTGGTACTTCCATAGCCAATAATATTCTTATCGACTAGCACTACATTAATTCCTGCTTTAGTAAGATAATAGGCACATAGAGCACCTGTAACTCCACCGCCAATAATAACAATATCACAATCAATATTTTCAGTTAAATAGGTGTAACTATTAGGGATTCTATTTATACTAGTCCAAAATAAATCACCAGATACTAGATTCATGGCATAATCACCTCTAGACGTTATGTACTTCATACTAAAATAGTATTAATTTTTTAGGTTAAAGCTATTCATATTTAGATTAATTCTATTAATTGTTTTATCATAATAAAAATGCTAAAATTATATAAACTAATTAAGCGTATATATTATATAATAATAATTATCTTTAATATAAAATTCAAATAGGGAGGGTGATTCCATGAACATATACTCTTGGAATGTAAATGGACTTAGAGCTGTAGCAACTAAGGGCTTTTTAAAATGGATACAGGAAGAAAAACCAGATATTCTCTGCATTCAAGAAACAAAGATTCAGCATGAGCAACTGACGGAAGAGTTAACTAATATTGAGGGCTATAGTTGCTATTTTGCCTGTGCAGTAAAAAAAGGATATAGCGGAGTGGCTACATACACCAAAAACAAACCAATTAGCATCAAATATGGTATTGGTATTGAGAGATTTGATAATGAGGGAAGAATAGTAATTACTGAGTTTGAGGATTTTACATTGTTAAATATATACTTCCCTAATGGTCAGAAGGATGAAGAACGATTAAATTATAAAATGGAGTTCTATGATGCAATTCTTGAATATTGTAATAATCTAAGAAAAGAGGGTAAAAAACTAATTATCTGCGGGGACTACAATACTGCCCATAGAGAAATAGATTTAAAAAATCCAAAGGCTAATGAAAAGTACTCAGGATTTTTACCTATGGAAAGAGCATGGATTGATAAATTTATAGCTAATGGATATAGGGATACTTTTAGAACTATCCATCCTGATGAAGTAAAGTATTCTTGGTGGAGTTATAGATTTAAAGCAAGAGAAAAGAATGCTGGATGGAGAATAGATTATTTTTTTGTTAGTGAAGACTTTATTGAAAGGGTAAAAGAAGCTGCGATACTAAATGAAGTGATTGGATCTGATCACTGCCCTGTTAAGGTAACTATAGAATAAATAAAACCGTACGTTTGAGCGTACGGTTTATATTTGTACTTTTATGCATAAAGGTTATTTTAATTTTGTTCCATTCTCATCTTGATCTATTAATCCTTGTCTCATTAGCCCACCAAGTGCATTTTTAAAGTAATTTTTACTTTGATGAAAAACTCTTTTTATATCTTCAGGGGAGCTTTTATCATTATAAGGCATAAATCCGTTGTTAGCCTTTAAGTAGTCTAGTATCGTATCTTGAAGTTCAAGTCTCTCATCCTTTGGAGCTTTTCTTGGAGTTAAAGACATTTTGCCATCCTCATAATGCTTTTTTACTCTAAGTTGGATAAAGTCACCAGGTTTTATACGTGAAAAATATTCATGCTTCAATATTACGCCTCTATATTTATATTCTACAGCAACCATAACGCTGCCATTGGTTTGAAAGCCGTACGCAATTCCCTCTACATCATCACCTACTCTGTAATCTTCAGTATTTTCAAGGTATTCGTCAATATAAGTAGTTGCGGCAAGACGACCAGTTTTATCAACATAAATATAGAATAAGTATTTTTGATCATTTTCTAATAAGTAATTTTGTTCTTTGATTGGAACTAGTATGTCTCTTTCTAGACCAATATCTATAAATGCCCCGATTTTGGTTATTTCTGCTACCCTAAGATAGGCAATATCCCCCACCTGAGCATAAGGAGTTTTTAGGGTTGCAATTAGTCTATCCTTTGAATCCCTGTATATAAATGCATCGACTCTATCTTCTATTTTTAATTCTTTTTCTAGTGCTGAGTTAAGTGGAAGGAGTATATCATCACTGGTATTTCCTGTTTCTGCATCTAGATAGTACCCAAAGTCTGATTGTCTAGCTATTCTTAAGTTATTAAATTTCCCTATATTTATCATGTCTAAATTACCTCCTAGATATGAATTTAGATATAATGTGACAAGTCATTTATCATGTTTAACCATTTTAACATACTTTTAGCCTTTTGTGATATTAGTAATATACTTTTATTATGGCCCAAAGGAGGATAATATCAGTTATTAAATATAAATATTTTTTTACAGTATAAGCTAGTTTAATTACTTTTTGGTACAGCTTTGGTATAATTATGTCGAAGATGTTGTTTATTTGCAATTTGCCAAAGGAGATAATATATGAAAAAGATAGTACCAGGTTTTATAATAACACTAGTGATATTAATAGGTTGTATAATTCCAAGCTTAAACGACTCACATTTAGTTGATTATATGCCCACTACAAAAGTAATGGGTGGATGGCAGTATCGTAATGGAGATTCGCCTGTAGACAAAAAAGGAAATCCAGTATGGCTTACTGATAATAACAATGTATCATGGGAAAACTTCAGTATACCTGGCACGCCTCCTGAAAGAGACGCAAATGGAGAGGTTTGGGTAAGAGTTAAGCTGCCAGAAGGTAATTATAAGGACCCAAGTATATATTTTTTAACATATAATCAGGTTTTCCAAGTTTTTATGGATAATAAACTCATATATAGCTTTGGAAGCTTTGACAAGGAAAGCTTAAAAAAGTCACCGGGTTCTTTCTGGCATATTATTGATCTCCCCGATAAATATAGTGGTAAATATGTATATATAAGAATGCATGCAGTTTTGCTCTCAAATACTGGATTGGTAAGAAGTTTTGAAGTTGGATCAAGAGGCAATCATATAACTAATATTGTAAAAGCAAATTTAATTACTATTGTATTAGCATCTATGTTTGTATTTGTAGGTATTAGCGCTTTATTTATCTCGTTTGTAAAAGTTAGAGAAGGTTCAATTTTTATTTATTTCAGCTTATCATGTATATCTGCTGGAGTGTGGCTTATATCTGAAAACAGTATTAAGCAGATGTTTTTTTATGCTCCTCAGTTTTGGACATATATAAAAATTATTTCTCAGTATTCTATACCAGTAACTTTTAGTTTACTAGTAAATAATCTGTTAGAGAATAGATATTCTCATATTTTAAAGACCATAGCTAAAGTTCACCTTTATATACTTATTATTAGCTTAATGCTAGATGCTCTAACTATTACTCCCGCAATATGTACATTAAATGTTTATTATATATCTTTTACTATTAGCATGATCATTGTAATAGTAACCATTGCGAAGTCGTATTCCTATTGGAATACCGAAATAAGGACTTTCTCAGCTGGGTTTGCAATACTTTGTTCTTTTGGAACTTTTGATATTATCAATTGGAACTTTAATCCTAGGCATTCTGATTTGTTCTTAACGCAATGGGGTGTATTAGTATTTCTAATTAGCCTTTGTTTTGTAATAATACTTCATTATATTAAGGCTCAAGATAAGGTTATAGTATATTCTGAGGAGTTAAAGTCCAAGGAAAAGGTGCTAATTGAAAGTAAACAGCAACTTGAGTTTTTTGCAAATATATCTCATGAACTTAGAACACCACTAAACATAATATTGAGCACAATTCAACTCCTAAATCTATACAAAGAGGATGGTTCTATTAAAGTTATTGGGAAAGACACAAGTAACTATTTTAAGAGTATGAAGCAGAATTGTTATAGGCTTATAAGACTTGTAAATAATTTAATAGACATAACTAAGATAGATTCTGGTTACTTAAAACCAAAGCTTGAGAATCAGGATATAGTTATGATAGTTGAAGATATAACTCAATCAGTAGCAGATTATATAAAAAGCAGAGGTATTAGTATAATATTTGATACAGATGTAGAGGAACAGGTAATTGCCTGTGATTCAGAGAAAATTGAGAGAATAATGCTCAATTTATTATCTAATGCAGTAAAGTTTTCTAAACCTGGCGCATCAATTCTTGTAGATGTTCATGGAGATAAGGAAAGTGTAGTAATTTCTGTTAAAGACACAGGAATAGGAATAGAGGAAGATAAACTAAATGACATATTTGAGCGATTTGTACAAGTGGACAAATCTTTTACTAGGAATCACGAAGGCAGTGGAATAGGACTATCACTTGTAAAATCTCTTGTTGAAATGCTAGGAGGATACATTACTGTAAAAAGTGAATACGGAAAGGGCAGTGTATTTAAGGTAGTATTACCGAGCATTCTTACAAAAGAAACTTATAAGGTATCTGAACCGGTAGAAATTGATGCAGTACATGTGGAAAAAGTAAATATAGAGTTTTCTGATATATATTCATAAAAATTGTAAAATATATTACATTTAGGATGTAAATTTAGTATAATTATGTCGAAGGTAATATTTGGTTCACCTTGCACAGATAATAACATGTCTTAGTTAAAACGTGTCATAGGTACACACCAGTAAATAAATATTTATCCTATTTATTAAGGAGATGTATAATATGAAAAGGGCAGTAGTAATTGTATTAGCTGCTATAATAGTGTTAATATATATCATAATACCCAACATAAAAAATTCCCACATGGTTAAGTACATGACGGCAACAGACGTAAGAGAAGGATGGCAATATAGAGAAGGAGATTCGCCTACTGGCAAAGATGGTGTTCCTCTTTGGCTGAAAAACAATGATGATTCTTTATGGAAGGGGTTTGAGGTACCTGGTACTCCACCTATTAATGATTTTAACAGTGAAGATGTTTGGGTTAGAGTAAAACTCCCTCAGGATAAGTATAAAGATCCAAGTATATTCTTCACTACATATGATCAAGTTTTTGAAATATTTATTGATGGAAAGTTATTGTATAAGTTTGGTGATTTTAGCAAGAGTGCTTTAAAGAAATCCCCGGGGAGCCCTTGGCATCTTGTAGAATTACCTGATGATTACGGTGGTAAATACGTCTATATAAAGATGCATTCTGTGCGCAAGGTTAATACTGGATTGATAAGAAGATTTCAGATCAATTCTAAAAGTAGTAATATTATAAACATGATAAAGGAGGATATGATTACTTTTTCATTTGCCTTTATGTTCGTATTTATAGGATTTATAACCATATTGTTATCCCTTATCAAAAGAAAAGAAGGACAGGTTTTTACGTATTTTAGTTTATCTTGTATATCTGTAGGGATATGGCTAATAGCTGAAAATGGGATAAAGCAGTTATTTTTCTATGCACCGCAGCTTTGGGTATATATAGATATTGCATCTCAATATTCTATACCTATAGTTTTTACTCTTTTAATAAATAGTCTTTTGGAGTATAGACATAAACTAGTTCTGATTACTATAGCAAAGGTTCATGCAGTATTATTGGTTATAAGTTTTCTTTTAGATATATTAAATATAACTCCCTTAGTTTGCACGCTTCCAGTCTTTTATGTAGTTTTTGGCATCAGTATGGCTGTCGCAATTATTGTTATTGCAGGATCATATAAGAGTTGGAATATTGAGACTAAGTTATTTTCAGCGGGCTTTACTGTTTTATGCTGCTCTGGAGTATTCGATATAATAAATTGGAGCTTTAATCCAAAGCATTCAAATACCTATTTAACTCAATGGGGAATATTTATCTTTTTATTTACACTTTTGTTTGTTATGATATTCCACTACTTAAAAGCTCAAGATAAGGTGGTTATTTACTCTGAGGAACTTAAGTTTAAGGAGAGAGTATTAAATGAAAGCAAGCAGCAGCTTGAGTTTTTCTCAAATATTTCTCATGAACTTAGAACTCCGTTAAATATAATACTTAGTACAATACAACTCCTTGATTTATTTAAGTCTGATGGGACAATTAAAATTGTTGGAAGAGATACAGATAATTATTTTAAAATTATGAAACAAAATTGTTATAGACTTATAAGGCTTGTGAATAATTTAATAGATATAACTAAAATAGATTCTGGGTATTTAAAACCTCGTTTTCAAAATCATGATATAGTAATGGTAGTTGAGGATATAACACAGTCTGTAGCAGATTATATAAAGAGTAGGGGAATAGATATTATTTTTGATACGGATGTAGAGGAGAAAACAATAGCTTGTGATCCGGAAATAATCGAAAGAATAATGCTCAATTTGCTATCTAATGCAGTGAAGTTTTCAAAGCCTGGTGCATCAATTTTAGTAGATGTGCATGATGAGGAAGAAAATGTGCTTATATCTGTTAAGGATACAGGTATAGGTATAGAAAAGGATAAGATTGATATGATATTTGAACGTTTTGTACAGGTAGATAAGTCTTTTACTAGAAATCATGAGGGAAGCGGCATAGGATTATCTCTTGTGAAATCTCTTGTAGAAATACTTGGAGGAACTATAACAGTAGAAAGTGAATACGGAAAAGGAAGCATGTTTAAAATTTTACTACCGACAAATTTAAAAGAAGAAGATAGAATGGAAGAACCAGAGATTCATGCAGTACATGTAGAGAAGGTTAACATAGAATTTTCTGATATATATTCATAAAGAGCAGCATTCAATATTGTAATTATATTGAATGCTGCTTAATTTTTTTAAATTAAATATAATCACTATGGCAGAATACAACTACATAAAATAACGCACAATATTGTTGATACGAATATTAGATTTATCAAGTATGGAGGTAGGATATGATACTAGATTTGCTTGAAGGAATATCAGATGCCACCACTTCTTCTGAGCAAGTAACTTCAGATATATTATTATTGAAGTTTACTGTTGTGAATGCGTCAATAGTAGAAAAGGGAGCTAATCAATGGGTTCTTATTGATACAGGTCTTAAAAGTTCGGGCGATGATATATTGAAAATAGCAGAAGAACGTTTTGGGAGAGGATGTTCGCCTGAGGCAATTATTCTTACACATGGTCACTTTGATCATATTGGTTCGGTAATTCAATTAGCTGATAAATGGGATGTTGCTGTTTATGCTCATCCATTAGAAATGCCATATCTAACTGGAAGAAAAGATTACCCTGTAGGTGATTCAACTGTAGATGGGGGCATGATAGCAGAAATGTCACCTTACTTTCCTAATGAAAGTATTAATATAAGTAATAGAGTAAAAGAATTGCCTACCGATGGAACTGTACCAGGTCTAAGCGGGTGGAAGTGGATTCACACCCCAGGACATACACCGGGACATATTTCATTGTTTCGTGAAAGTGATAGAACACTTATTGTTGGAGATGCATTTACTACAGTAAAGCAGGAATCTGCTGCGGCTGTAATTACCCAAAGAAAAGAAATAAATGGACCTCCCGCATACTTCACCACTGACTGGAAAGCTGCAAAAAATTCAGTTATGTGTCTTGCAGCATTAAAACCATCGTTAGTAATACCAAGCCATGGTAAAGTTATGAGCGGTGAGGAATTAGAAAAGGATATGCAGGAATTAGTACGACATTTTGATGAAATTGCTGTGCCTGAGCATGGTAGATTTGTTGAATAATATAGTAATTTTACTTGCAGGCTTCCTTAAAATGTAATAGAATAAAACTAAATCCACAGAAAAGGAGAATGTTTTATGAGTGAGGTTGTTCTTAACTAAGTAATTTAATAGTAAGTCTTAAAAAGTTTTAAAAGCCTTCAATTGGTAGGTTTATTTGTTGTTGAAATTTTTAGGACTTATACTTAGATGAGAACACGGAAAAACAGTATCCTTTTGCTACCAGGTAAGATACACCGTGCTTTGGCGCGGTATTTTTTTACCCTAAAATAGATTCGTGGATTTAGAGGATTATTTAGGCTGTAAGTGGACCTGTGTTCATTTACGGCTTTTTTTTGTACTCTAAATTAATCATTTAGGGGGGAATGTAGTATGTCAAATGTAAGCATTGTAGTTATAGACGGATGGACTATCAAAGATATAAATGGAGGAATTAGAATTGAATAATAAAACAATTGAAATATTAGAATACAACAAAATAAAGGAAATACTAAAGGGTTATGCACTATCTGATTTAGCTAAGGAAAAAATCGATAAATTAGAGCCTTATGTAGATATACATCTAATTGAAAGATATATGAAGGAGACAACTGAAGCAAGAGCAGTTGTGAATATAAGTTCAAGCATTCCAATTCACAGCTTAAAAGGTATTAAGAATGTGAAAGATAAGTTAGACAGGGGAGCAGTATTATCACCAGAAGAATTAGATATTACTGCTAATCTACTAAGAGAGACTAAACGCCTTAAGAGATTTATGCAGGATAAATCAGTGGCAGCACCTACTATAGCTTCATATGCTCTATCCACTTATGAATTAGATAATCTAAGAGATGAGATAGAAAGATGCATTAGTCATGGAAGAGTAGATGATAAGGCAACCTCAGAGCTTTCAAAGATTAGAAAAAAGATTAGCATTTTAGAAGAGAGAATAAAGAGTAAGCTAGAAGGGTTATTCAAAAATGATAAGTATAAAAGTTATTTCCAAGATGCCTTAGTAAGTCAGAGGAATGGGAGATATGTTATTCCAGTAAAGAGCGAA
Source organism: Bacillota bacterium (assembly GCA_030706015.1). GTDB lineage: Bacteria > Bacillota > Clostridia > Clostridiales > Clostridiaceae > JAUZPI01. The sequence goes on along the minus strand of JAUZPI010000071.1, from coordinate 7,690 downwards.
TATAGAAAGAATGTAGATGGAAACATCCATGATAAATCTGCCAGCGGTTCTACTATATTTATAGAACCTGCAGAGGTGAAGAAGGCTCAGGATGAATTAAACCTTTGGAGAGTAGAGGAAGAGAGAGAAGTATATAAGGTATTAGCACAGCTAACCAGCATGTTGGAGGAAAACATTAGAGAATTCAGTATTAATGTTGAGACTATGTGCTATTATGATTTTTTATTTGCTAAGGGCAAATATAGTAAGGCTTTAGAAGGCAGAGAAGTAGGCTTTAACACAAGGAACTATATTAATATAAAAAAAGGTAAACACCCTTTAATAGGAAGAGTGGCTGTACCTCTTGACTTAAGTATAGGAGAAGGATATAGAGGAATTGTCATTACAGGACCTAATACTGGAGGAAAAACCGTGGCATTAAAGACTGTAGGTCTTTTGAGCATGATGGCCCAATCTGGTCTTCACGTGCCAGTACAGGAAGGCAGTGAATTCGGCATATTTTTAGATATACTTGCTGACATTGGTGATGGGCAAAGTATAGAGCAAAACTTAAGTACCTTTTCATCTCATATAAAAAATATAATAGATATTTTGAAATGTGCTGATAAATATACTCTTGTAATTATGGATGAGGTTGGCTCAGGTACAGATCCAGGAGAGGGTATGGGAATAGCTGTAGCTGTATTTGAAGAGTTATACAAAAAAGGTGCTTCCATATTAGCCACCACTCATTATAGTGAAATGAAAGAATTTGCAGAAAAGCATGAGGGCTTCATAAATGGATGCATGGAATTTGATATTAATACATTAAAACCTTTGTATAGCTTAAACCTTGGTAAACCAGGAGAAAGTAATGCCTTCTTAATAGCATTAAGATTAGGTATGGATAAAAGAATAATTGAAAGAGCGCATTTAGTGACTTATAAAGAAGAGAAGAACTATGCTCAGTATAAAGAAGAACTAAAGGAGAAGACTTTTGACACTAAAGAAGCAACTCAGCTCCATGAACTGCAGATTGAGAAATTTAATAAAGCCATAAATGCTACTAAGATATCTGAAAAGCAAAAAGCAAAGCCTAAGTTTAATATTGGAGACTGTGTTTACATCAGTTTTATGAATAGAACGGGAGTAATTTGTGAAGCTGAAAACTCCAAGGGTGAATATGGAGTTTTGGTTATGAAGAAAAAATTAAAAATAAACCAGAAAAGACTTTCTCTTTATATCCATAGTGATGAATTATATCCTGAAGACTATGATTTTGACATCATATTTAAGAGTAAGGAAGATAGAAAAAAGCAAAAGCTTATGGGTAAAAGGCATGTAGAAGGACTCAAAATAGAGTATAAGAATGAAATGGGAGATAAATAAATTCAAGATAAAAAAGTGTCTAGGTTATACCTAGGCACTTCTTCTCTTTCCACGATCATTAAATACTTTTTTTAAATGTAATTCTGTTAATGGGAAGGTTGATATAAATGTAATGATTGCTAGTACAGTGCATACTTGGCCTTTTATATTTGCAGGTATACCTGGTACTAAGTAAGCAATAATCCCAATTATAATGGCAGCGATTCCACCCATTATCATTATCAAGGAACTATACCTATTTGCTTCTAACCAAGTATCCTTATTTCTCATAGCACTTCTAGACTTATAACAAAGCCTGCTGTTCATATTTCTAGGATCGGAACGTACTCCAAATAGCCCTATGCCGATTAATACTAGCCCTGTAAGGGAGTTAAAAAACAAATCCATAATATCACTACTCCTATTTGTTAACCAGTTTTAAGAAATCGTTTAAATAAAAGAATTAAAACCTCTTTTGCTTTAATTATACTATATGGAGTAAAAAAAGCAATGAATTAGGAACTAAGAAAATTTGTCATAAAACATCATAGCAAATAATGATAAAAGCATACCTAAAAATATATCAACTTCCCAATGAGAACCCCCTGTAATTAAAGCAACTGTTATTCCGAAGCTAGTACCTAAACACATGGCGGCAGAAAGCCTTGTGGTCATACTTCCACCAACAATGGAAATTCGGTGAAAGTAAGATAGGTGATTACTCATTCTATTTAACTCACTTAGATAAAAATGTTTGCTATGTTTTGAGTTGTTCTCCATATCATCTAAGCAAGAGATTATACCTAAAATATTCTTTTTGAATTTGTCACACATACTGCAGTCACAAGAGAAATCATCTACGTTTATTATAATTTGTTTAAGAGTATTTATTTTATATTTACTCTGATTTTTTTTATTTATAAATTGACATCTTTTATCTATGGTATCTATTGTGTTTTCATACCAAACAGAATTATATCTCATAATATTCCTCCATCACAATATCCAATGGTTTAGTATATATCTATTATTATTGACCATTATTCAATATTATGATGAGTAAGAATGAAATATTATTTGTTGGATTGAGCTGCTATTTTTTAAGTGTGTAATGGTATTATTTGAGGATGACCATTTCTCCATAAGATACGAACTATAGGTACATTATAGCGTTTTGAAAAAGCTGATATATCCAGTTCATAATCCTTAGGGAAATCTACACCTAATATTAGACCTCTTATTGAATCCTTTATTGAAAAATATTTTGATTTAATATCGTTGTCTATGAGAATAAATCTATACTCCCATTCATTTTGCCAATCCATGGCCTTCTTAAAAAAGAAGGTATTATTATACTTTGTAATGTAACGTTTGAGAACTTTTTGAAGTCCATGCTTCTGTATATCACTATAATCTAAGGAGAATGCTTCTGATTCATGGTTTGGTTGATTTTCATATTGTACTTCTCCATGATATAGCATGCCCAAGGTGCCCAGCTCTTGCTTGATAGTAGAAACTAAGTTTTCCCGATGAAACATAATACAAACACCTGTATGATTGTCAGCATACTGAGCCCACATTCTAGGGTGTGCATACCCTCTTCCAAATTGATTGCATTTATATTCATATATATTAGGATTATCTCTTGTTAAGCAAAGAACTTTGCAGTTCTTTTTTATTAGATTATTTGCCTCCATTTGTAGTTGGCAAAAATAATCATCTACTGATTCATTATCATAATTAGAAGATAAACTGAAATACCAATCCTTGGATTCGCGTGGGTCATTAGTAAGAGAAAGAGGACTAAGGCGTGCTTTCCCGGATGGAAGTATGTGGTTTAGGACAATATGAGATGTTGTATAGTGATACAAGTATTTGTTGGCATCTGTAAGGTTACCGAACATGATAACACTCCATTCTGTAGCAATGTGTATTAGTATATATTCAGTGTTTCCACATTACACAAAAATATTTGCAGCTGCTTTAATAAATAATTGAAACAGCTGCAATGTTAATCGATTCCTATAAGTTTACTTCTTCTCTCCATTAATACTACATCACGCCAAGTGCCGTTATCCATTTGCGCTATCTTTTCTTTTATTCCAAGATTTCTAAATCCACGGCCTTCGTGTAGATTTATACTAGTTATATTTTCTTTCATTATCACGGACTGAAGTGACCAAAATCCGTTATTTTCCGATATCTCAATTAGCTTGGTTAATAGAGATTTTCCTATGCCTTGTCCAGTATATGCTGAACCAATATATATACTTACCTCAGCTACTCCAGAAAAGCATTTTCTTGTGGAAGTAGGGCTTAAAGCAATCCATCCTAAGACATTAGAGTCTTTTCTAGCTACTAAACGGCAGCATTGAAAATGTCCGTTATCCCATTTTTCCCAAGAAGGAACCTCAGTTTCAAATGTAGCATTACCGCCCTCTATACCTTCTAAGTAAATTGCTGCAACCTGTTTCCAGTCCTCTGGCTTCATTTCATCTATAATGTACTTCACTTCCTACTCCTCCTAAAACCAATGTAAAACTAACTATAATCAAATAATAGCATAATTATTTAACCAACTACAACTGATATTGAAAGTTAAAATAACCTGGTAATCTTTAAACTTCTTTATTTGAAGGCTCAAGCTCAACAATGTTTAGCTGCTTAATATCCTTTTGAAAATTAAAGAATAAAGCCAGTAGCAACATTATAAAAACTAACATAAGAAATATATATGACATTTGCAATCTGTCAGCTAAAAAACCGCCAACTATCATACCTATTGGGGATGCGGCTGTAGCAAAGGTATTAGAAAGAGCATTTATCCTTCCGAGGACTTGGTTTGGCACCATGCTTTGAAGAACAACGGAGAATGGGATATTGATAAGAGAATTTAAAATGCCAAAGAACCCATAGAGAATAATAAATAAATACATAGTCATATTATGTGTTAAAAATCCTTTATCATTTAATAATATTGATATGTGTAGACCCAATATAAATAAGGCATAAGCCATGATTCCAGTACTTATTAAACGGTGGAAACTACCGTTAGATCTCTTTGTTAAAAGAAAAGCACCAATTAGTATGCCAAGGGTGACACTAGCATTTACATAGGATAGCTCTTTTGGTCCTAGTGCAAGTACTTTAGTAAAATAGTACTGAGCGTAGATTGCAAATATAGGAGTTATAGTGATGGTAAAGGCTGTTGAAAAAAGCATAAAGAATAATATGGTCTTATGCCCTCTCAAAAAAATATAAGCTTCATATAAATCTTTTGTTAAGTTTTTGTAAGTGATATTGGAAGCTAGTAGGCTATGCGGAGCCTTAGGTGTAGTTAAGAATATTTCTATAATGCCGGAAATAATAAATGATATAGCATTTATAACAAATACGCCTTTAATACCAATAAGGCTATAAAGAATCCCACCCAGTATGATTCCAAATATATTTGAAAAGTTTTGAATCATGGAGGTTAAAGAATTAGCTTTCATTAGCTGTTCCCTGCTTACTATTGTTGGTAATATAGCAGAAGAAGCTGGTGTAAATACAGAAGAACATATACTAAGTATGGCTGCAGCTATATATAAAGAAGATATACTTGTTATATTTAGATACATTAAAATGCTTAAAATAAAAAGCATTATTCCACGAATGAAATCTGTTATGCATAGCAGCAATTTTCTATCAAGTCTATCTGTTATTATTCCACCTATTGGAGAAGAAATTGCAAAAACTATTGTGCCGAAAGACATAAATAATGCCATTTGAGAGGCGGATTTGGTTTCGCTTAGTATATACCAAGCTGTAGCCATTCCATATATACAATCTCCCAGTTGGGAAATTAACCTGCCAGAAAAAAGCAGCATAAAATTCTTATTTTCTAGGATGTTTATGGTATAAAGGCCTTTTTTATGTTTTGTCATAAGAATCCCCTTTGATATGTAGTATTAGAATAATATAAATTTTACATTAGTAAAAAAACTTTGTAAACCTAGCATTACTAAATTGATAATAATGAAATGTAATTGTTGCGTATTTGTAAATTTTCTAATAAAATAAATAAATAAGTAGCAAACGATTATATTTGCTTAATAAATAAATAGGGGGAAGTGAAATGATGAAAAAGGTTTTAGCTTTAGCCGTTACTACTATGGTAGCGTCTATGACTCTAGCTGGTTGTGGAAATAGTGCTTCTAATTCAAGTGAAATAAAAATAGGTGCTGTTCTTCCACTTACAGGTGACGTATCCGCAATGGGGCAATCATGCAAGAATGCAATACAAATGGCAGCAAGTGAAGTGAATGATAAAGGCGGTATTAACGGTAAAAAGGTTACGTTCGTATTTGAAGATGATGAAAATAAACCACCAAATGCGGCAAACGTGACTCAGAAACTTATTGATGAAGAGAAGGTTGTGGGCATAGTTGGTAGTTATTCAAGTAAGTGTGATATAAGTATGGGACCAATAGCAACTCAAAACAAGATACCTATGGTTGGGCTTGGAACTAACCCTAAGGTTACAGTTGATGGAGGGGAGTATGTATTTAGAGCTTCCTTTAATGATACATTTCAAGGGACAACCTTAGCAAAGGTAGCAACAGAAGATTTGCATGCTAAGACAGCTGCTATGCTTTACGATGTTGGTAATGATTACTGTAAGGGTTTATCTCAATACTTTAAAGAAAATTTCGAGAAGCTTGGTGGAAAGGTAATAGCATCAGAAACGTATAATGTTGGGGAGCAGGATTTTAATGCTCAACTAACTAAGATAAAGGGACTTAACCCTGATGTTATATTACTTCCTGACTACTATAACACGGTAGGAGTAATTGCTAAACAAGCAAGAGCGTTAGGAATAAAGGCTACCTTAATAGGCGGAGATGGTTGGGATTCTCCTGATCTATTTAAGATAGCTGGAGATGCTGTTAATGGAAGTTATTTCAGTAACTTCTTCTCTGCAGATGATACTTCTCCAGAAGTTGTAGCTTATAGAAAAGCTTACGAAGCAAAATACAAAGAAGTTCCAGATGCTATTTCAGGTATGGCATATAATGCAGCAAAAATTATGATGAATGCTATTCAAAAGGCTGGAAGTACTGATGGAGATAAGATTCAAAAGGCATTACAAGATACAGACTATGTAGGGGTGGCTGGAAGAATCAAATATGACAAGAACAGAGATGCTGTTATGAGCGCTGTTGTAGTTAAAATAGAAGATCAAAAACAAAAGTTTGTAAGAAAAGTTAATCCATAAACGGATCGAGCTTTAGAACATAATAATATAATTGAGGCACTAATTTTTAGGTAATAATTATACTTGAGGGTAGTGCCTGTTTACTATTTAGTAGAATACATTAAGGTAGTTCGTATTGAAATGAATAAGTGTGTCAATAACTTCCCATAATAGCATAAGTTATTATCTTGAAAGCAGATGATAAAATACATTAAAATAAAAGAGAATCGTTATCAGTTAGGAATGGATTTCGATTTATATAGTGTGTATTAGAGGGGAGTTATTCGCATTATGCAAATAAGTAAAATTAGATTTAACGGCAGTGAGAAAAGATATAATAGATTTTTTGTATATACTAATTATTTTTCTTATTTAGTTAGAAGGCCTGCAGAAGAAAGACCATTAAAGTCTGTGGATATTATAATGAATTGTAAAACAGAAGATGAAATATTTAAGATAGGCGGTATGATTGCTTCTGAGTTGCCTAAAATTTCACTAGACGAATACATGGAAAGATACGGCCTTAATTAAAATAATTTATGTATTTAAAGAATTACAAATTAAAAAGCTGCATCTTAACTTTGTTTTAAGTGGGTGCAGCTTTTTTAGTTTTCTATTAGAACTAGAGGTATATAATCAGGTTTTATATTAGCTATATCGCAAGTGCATTGGTATAATTGTATAGATAAATATTGAATTTCATATGAAGTATATAAGAAAACTTGTCCTGGAGTATCTTTATATAAAAATTATAGAAAATCAGTGTTAAATAATGAATAAGCGAGGAGGACTCCAATATTAAGATATTAAAATAGTGAGTATAAGTTTTTGTGTGATATTATATTACATGTCGCTGCGAAAAAACAGCAGTGATGTAGAATGTTGTAGAACAGTTTGATGAAAAACAAAAAAAGATAAAATTTTGTTGACATAATAAAGACTGTTTGATACAATATAAAAGCTGTGAGATGACAGCGAAAATAATTGGTCTTTGAAAATTAAACAGATATCATGAAAAGTCAGCAATTCTTTATGAGAATAAATTAAGTGATAACTTAATTGAGTACAGATTAAACTTTTAAATTGAGAGTTTGATCCTGGCTCAGG
>JAUZPI010000070.1 GCA_030706015.1 Bacillota bacterium | reverse complement strand
TCGTAATAGTTGATGATTACAATACTGCTGGAGGCGGAATTATATCAGGAGTAGAGGATTCCTTAAACAGAGAAATAAAAGAGGTTAAGAGCAAGAATATTTCTATAAGAAAGAGACTTGTTAGCAAGAAAGACAGAGAAGTGAGCCTAAACCAAAAAGGTATAGTTGTTTGGATGACAGGTCTTCCAGGCTGCGGTAAGAATGAAATTGCTGTTAAGCTTGAAAAGAAACTTTTCGACTTAGGAAAGAAGGTTTACTACTTAGATTCATCAAATATAAGATTTGGATTAAGCTCAGATCTTGCATTTACACCAGAAGATGCTCATGAACAGACAAGAAGAATAGCAGAAGTTGCAAATCTTTTTGCAGACAGCGGAACTATAACAATAGTTACATCTGTTAGCAGATTTAAAGAAGATAGAGAATATGCAAAGAATATAATTGGAAAAGAAAATTATGTTGAGGTGTATGTAGAAGCATCAAATGAAATATGCAAAAAGAGAAATCCTAATGCATTTAGTGAAGACAGTGACAGCGTATTTGAGTATGAAAAGTCAAATTATCCTGTTATATCACTTTACATTGATGATGCTGAGTTTAACTCTGATAAAAAGGCTGATGCTATAATAGAATTGCTAAAATATTAAATTTGAGTTATCATTAAAATATCCGCTTGTAGGCATTAAAGTCTACAAGCGGATTTTAAACCATTATGGAAGAAATCATGAATAAACTGGTTTTTATACTTAAATGTAATAAATATGTTATATATATAATGAAAAATATGCAGTATACTTTTCTGTATGGAATTAATCACCATGAGAGAAACTATGTTTTATAGAATTATTGTCATCAATAATCCTCTAAAGCATAGTCTTCACTATTCATAGAAGGAGAAAATAATATGTATAATATTGTTATGGCAGGAATTGATTTTAATAATAGTTCACTTGAACTAAGAGAAAAAGTAAATTTTACAGCTAAAGGTTTAAGAAGAGCATATGAAAAAATAAAAGAAGAAGCTGTACTTAAGGAATGCATTATAATATCTACTTGTAATAGGAGTGAGATATATGCAGTTATAGAAGGCTATAATGGAAGAGAGTATATAAAACACTTTTATTCCTCTTTCTTCAATATAGGCAGTGGTGAAATAGAAAAAAACTTAGTTTACAGATGTGGTGATGAAGCAATCAATCACATATTTGAAGTAGCAAGCGGTTTTAAATCAATGATTTTGGGTGAAGATCAAATATTAGGTCAGGTTAAGGAGGCATATAATGAAGCTCTTTCAAACAAGGCCAGCGGAAGGGTTTTGAATAGGCTTTTTTTAAGTGCTGTAACTACTGCAAAGAAAATTAAGACAGTTACAGATATATCTCAGATTTCTACATCTGTTAGTGCTATAGGAATAAAATTAGTTAATAGGTTCTTAGGTGGGCTAAAGGGAAAAAAAGTTCTTGTAGTGGGTCTTGGAAAGATGAGTAAATTAGCAATAACCTATCTTTTAGATGAAGGGGTGGATGAGATATTTGTAACCAACAGAACACACTGCAAAGTAGTGGAGTTTGAAGCTATATCTCCAAAAGTTACGGGTATAGATTTTCAACACAGATATAAGGTTATAAATGATGTAGATATATTAGTAAGCGGTACAAGTGCACCACATTTTGTTATTCATAAGGATGAGTTTGTAGAGAATTACAATGGAAAACCATTTTGTATATTAGATTTATCTCTGCCAAGAGATGTGGAGCCTTCAATTGGGGATATTAATGGAGTTACTTTATATATAATTGATGATTTGCAGAAGATATCTAAGGAAAATACTGAAAAGCGCATTAGTGCCTATAATGAAGGTATGAAAATAATTAAAGAGGATATTGAAAAGTATAAAGAAAAAGTCAAGGCTGATAATGAAAGATTAGCAAGGTATAGTGAAGTTCATACCCTGGATGCAGCTGCAGGCAGTGAATAGTTTGAGAAAGAAGGTTTCATATGAAGAAAAGTATGGTTATTGGAACTAGGGGCAGTGCCCTTGCCCTTACCCAAACAAACGTGGTAAAAGAACATATTCAAAAATATTGTCCGGATTTAGAAATAGAAATTAAAATAATAAAGACCACTGGAGATAAGATACTAGATAAAAGTTTAAGCAAAATTGGTGGTAAAGGATTATTTGTTTTAGAAATAGAAAGTGCTTTGAGAAATGGTGAAATAGATTTAGCGGTTCACAGCATGAAGGATGTGCCTAATGTAGTTCCTGATGAATTTGCTATAGTGGCTGTATTGGATAGGGAAGATCCAAGAGACGTACTAATTTCAAAAGATGGTTTATTGCTTTCAGAGCTTCCTATTGGAGCAGCAGTGGGAACAAGCAGTCTAAGAAGGGTTGCTCAAATACGGAATTTGCGTCCTGACTTAAATTTCAAACCTTTAAGAGGTAATATAGATACAAGAATAAAAAAGATGATGAATGGAGAAGTCGACGCTATAATTCTTGCTGCAGCTGGTTTAAAAAGAATGGGATGGCAGGATAAAATTACTCAGTACTTAGATGTTAATGATTGTATTCCTTCAGTTGGTCAAGGAGCTCTATGTATTGAGTTTAGGAAAGCAGATCTTCAGCTTAGGGATATATTAAGCAATATTGTGAATGAGAAGGATTTTAAGTGTGTACTTTCTGAAAGAGCTTTTCTAAAAGAAATGAATGGGGATTGTAGCATAGCAATAGGTGCACATGCAGTAATTAAGGACGCTAGTATATTCTTAGAAGGTTTTGTATGCAGTAAAGATGGTACAAAGCTTTTTGCTGACAGAGAAGCTGGAAGCTTATCACAATATGAAGAAATCGGCATGAAATTAGGGAAAAAGCTTAAAGTATATCGAGAGTAATATATTTGTATGGAGGAAATGCTATGAATGGAATAGTTTATATAATCGGTGCAGGGCCTGGAGATGAAAGACTTATAACAGTTAAGGCTCTAGAATGCATTAAAAATGCAGATGTAGTGGTTTATGATAGATTAATAAATATACACCTTTTATCTTACGCTAATATTAGTGCTGAAAAGATAGATGTGGGCAAAAAGGCCAATAATCACACTATGCCGCAAAACGAAATAAATGAGCTTCTAGCTGTGAAGGCTAAGGAAGGTAAGCGGGTTGTCAGGCTAAAGGGAGGAGATCCTTTTGTGTTTGGAAGAGGTGGTGAAGAGGCACTTCATCTTCTAGATCAGGGAATCAGATTTGAGATAGTGCCTGGAGTTTCGGCAGCTTCGGCAGTGCCTGCTTATGCAGGAATACCTGTAACTCATAGAGGTGTAAGCAGTTCCTTTCATGTAATTACAGGACATGAAGATCCAACTAAGAATGAAGAAGTAATAGATTATAATATTATTGCAAAACTTACAGGGACATTAGTGTTTTTCATGGGCTTAAATAATCTAGATAATATCAGAACTAGATTAATAGAGAATGGCAAAGCTATAAGTACTCCTGTGGCAGTAATATCTAATGGAACCTCTAATAATCAAAAGACTGTAGTTGGTACATTAGGAGACATACACAATCAAATAGATAAGATGCAATCTCCAGCATTAATTGTGGTTGGAGATGTAATTAAGCTTAAACCTTCATTAGATTGGTTTGAGAACAGACCTATGTTTGGTAAAAAGGTGCTGATTACAAGAGCTAAGCAGCAATCAGAAGAACTAAGCAGCAAATTAGAAAATATAGGTGCAGTACCAGTATTACTTCCAACGATAGATATTCAGCCTAATCTTAAGGATATAGCTGTGGAAGCGGCTTATGATAACATTGAGCAGTATGATTGGATTATCTTTACAAGCGGCAATGCTGTAGACATATTTATGCAAGGGTTAATAGAAAAAAAGGGAGATATAAGAGCTATTTCAAAGGCTAAGCTTTGTGTAGTAGGTGGCTCTACTAAGAAGATGCTGCAAAATTATTACTTGAAACCTGAGTTTATGCCTTCTAGTTTTAAGTCAGAGGCATTAGGTGAAGAATTATTAAATAGACTGAAGCAGGGGGAGAAGGTACTTATACCTTGTTCAGACTTAGCTGAAAACAATTTGTCACTGGTTATAAAACAGGCTAAAGCAGAGGCAGAAATAGTATACATATACAAGAATGTTATGCCAGATATATCGAAGGATGAGGCAGAGGAAGCTTTGAGACAAGTGGAGTTTATTACATTTACTAGTCCTTCCTGTGTAAATAATTTAATTAAAGTTCTACAGGATGAGAAAAAAGCAGTGGAATTATTATCACAAAAGAAAACAGTATGTATTGGTGATGTAACCTTAAAGGCTGCTGAGAATTTAGGAATAAGAAACTGCTATTGTGCTAAGACGCATAGTTTGGATGGTATGCTCAAAACAATACTTGAAAATGTATGAATCTGAATATTTTGTGGATAAATAGAGCTTGCCAATTTTGTTTTGTGGATAATTTTCAAATATTGAGGAGGTTTTTATGCTATGGATTTAGTTAAGAGAGGCAGAAGGCTTAGAAGAAGCCCTGGCATTAGAAAACTGGTTAGAGAAACTGTATTAAATGTAGAAGACTTAATATATCCAATCTTTGTTATGGAGGGCACCGGAGTAAAAAAAGAAATGACTAGTTTGCAAGGTCAGTATTACTACTCTTTAGACACCCTGGAAGAAGAAATAAGAGAATTAGAGTCACTAGGGATAAATAGTATTATTCTTTTTGGATTGCCAGATGAAAAGGATGAAGCAGGCAGTGAGGCTTATTCAGAAAATGGAATTGTTCAAAGGGCAATAAGAAAAATAAAAGAAATTTCACCAGAACTAGTGGTAATAACTGATGTATGTCTATGCCAATATACATCTCATGGTCACTGTGGTGTATTACATAATCATTATATAGATAACGATAAGAGTGCTGAGCTTATAGCAAAAACTGCTTTATCCCATGCAAAAGCTGGAGCAGACATAGTGGCTCCTTCGGATATGATGGATGGAAGAATTAAAGCCATTAGAACCCTTCTTGATAAAGAAGGCTATGAGGATATTGCTATTATGTCCTATAGCGTAAAATATGCTTCTGCCTTTTATGGACCATTTAGAGACGTTGCTCATTCTGCGCCTTCCTTTGGTGATAGAAAGACTTACCAAATGGACAGTGGCAATGCACTTGAAGCTTTAAGAGAAGCTGAGCAGGATATAGAAGAAGGAGCAGATTTCCTAATGGTTAAGCCTGCTATGGCCTATCAAGATGTTATATATAGATTAAAAGAAAACTTTCCATATCCATTAGCTGCATATAATGTGAGCGGAGAATATTGCATGATAAAGGCAGCGGCAAGTCAAAATTTAATTGATGAGAAGGCAGTGGTTATGGAAATGCTTTTAGGACTTAAACGTTCTGGAGCGGATATAATAATAACCTATTTTGCCAAGGATGCAGCTAGATATTTGAGAGGTGAATAATAGATGAGCGGAATAAATAAATACAAAGTATCTGAAGAATTATTTGCTAAGGCTCAGGAATATATCCCAGGAGGAGTAAACAGCCCTGTCAGAGCTTTCAGAGATGTAGATGCAATACCTCCTTTTATAGTAAGAGGAGATGGCAGCAAAATCTATGATGAGGATGGCAATGAGTACATAGACTATGTGGGCTCATGGGGGCCAATGATTCTTGGTCATAATAATAAGTTAGTAAATGAAAAACTAAAGGAACAGATTGATAAATCATTAAGTTTTGGTGCTCCTACTAGATTAGAGGTTGAAATTGCTGAACTTATTACAGAACTTGTTTCTTCTGTAGAGATGGTAAGGCTTGTTAATTCCGGTACAGAAGCAACTATGAGTGCTATTAGACTGGCTAGAGGATACACTGGAAGAAATAAGATTGTTAAATTTGCAGGAAACTATCATGGACATGGAGATAGTTTGCTTGTACAGGCTGGTTCAGGAGCATTAACTCATGGGGTTCCAAGCAGTGGAGGAGTTCCAGAAACTATTTCACAAAATACCATAGTTGCAGAATATAATAGTATAATGTCTGTAGAAAACATATTTAAAGAACAGGGTACAGATATTGCAGCAGTTATAATGGAGCCTGTATCTGGGAATATGGGAGTTGTGTCTCCAACTAAAGAGTTTATGGACTTTGTTCGTAAGACAACAAAAGATTATGGAAGTTTACTTATTATAGATGAAGTTATGACTGGTTTCAGAGTTGCTATCGGTGGAGCACAAAGTCTATATAAAGTGGAGCCTGACTTAACTTGTTTCGGAAAAATAATAGGTGGTGGGATGCCAGTAGGAGCTTATGGAGGGAAGAAGGATATAATGAAATATGTAGCACCGCTAGGTCCGGTTTATCAAGCAGGAACACTTTCAGGTAATCCTTTATCTGTTACTGCAGGTATTACAACACTTACTTATTTAAAAGAAAACCCTCAGGTTTATATTGAGCTTGAAAGAAAAGGAAGTTTACTACAAGAAGGTATAGAGTCAGCTATTAAGGAATTTAATGTTGATGCCCTAGTAAATAGAGTTGGTTCAATGTTAACTTTATTTTTTTCAAAGGATAAGGTAGTAGACTATACTTCTGCAAAGCAGTGTGATACAAAGAAATATGCAAGTTTCTTTAAAAATATGCTTCAGCAGGGAATATATCTGCCGCCTTCACAATTTGAAGCCTGCTTTATATCAATGACTCATACTGATGAGGATATTAGAAAAACAGTGGAAGCTGTTAGGAATGCATTTAAATCACTTTAATTTATACACCTTATGATACTTTTTCATTTTAAAACCGTAATAAGTATGTAGATTAGAAAAAGGTATAAAGGGGGAGCAGTATGCATATACCAGATAATTATTTAAGTCCATCTACCTGCGTTGTACTTGGAGCTGCAATGATACCTGTTTGGAAAAGAGCAGCTGTCAAAGTAAAAAACGAAATATCCAGAAAGAAGCTGCCTATGCTTGGCGTCTGTGCTGCCTTCTCCTTTCTTACTATGATGTTTAACGTTCCAGTGCCAGGTGGAACATCAGCTCATGCAGTAGGCTCAGCATTAATTGCCATATTGCTTGGACCCTGGGCAGCAGTTATTTCTATTACCATTGCGTTAGTAATACAAGCATTGTTTTTTGGTGATGGAGGAATACTGGCTTTGGGAGCAAATACTTTCAACATGGCTTTTATCATGCCTTTTACAGCATACTATACTTATAAGCTTATAAAGGGGAATAGTCAGAGTGATAAGCGAAGCTATGCAGCTGCCTTTATTGCAGGTTATTTGTCAATTAACCTGGCTGCTTTATGTGCTGCGGTGCAATTTGGAATTCAGCCGTTACTGTTTAAGGATAACAGCGGGCTTCCTTTATATTGTCCTTATTCATTAAAATTTTCTATTCCTGCTATGCTTATACCACATTTGCTGGTGGCGGGTTTTGTGGAAGGAATAGTTTCTGCAGGGGTTCTTGCCTATATAAAAAGGGTGTCGCCAGAGAGTGTATATGGTGATGATAAGCTTAGTATAAAACCATTGTACGTTTTAATTTTTTCAATGATTTTACTTACTCCCATAGGACTATTTGCGGCAGGCACTGCTTGGGGAGAATGGAACTTAACTGAAATGAAAAAATTGAATGGTTTTATTCCTCAAGGAATGAAAAATGGAGTTAGTTTCAATGCAATTATGAAAGATTACTTACTAGCAGGTCATTCGGAAAAAATCGGATATATTGCATCTGCTGTAGTAGGAGTCATATTAATATTAGTTATATTTAAGATAATAAACAGATTAATCAGCAAAAAACAAAATACTGCAGAAGACTAAAATCGTAATTGCTTCAGGTTAAGTGTCATGCTTCCTGAAGCAATAGCTATATGGATGGAAAATGGTTAGCGAAGAAGGTGAATTTTAGCTTGGATTGGTTATTTAAAGAAGATGATTATATACCACAAAATGACAAGGACACATTTATTGATAGAACTATAGGAGCATTTTTAAAATTATTATCGAATATAAAAAGAGCAAATAAATATGTTGGAGTAAAATACATTTATTTAATAAGTCCTTTTGTAAAATTTATATGTACAATACTTACAATAATACTTATTTCAACAGCTAAAAGTGTAATATTTGTTGGAATAGTTGTGACAGCCTTATATATTATGTGTTTCATGGTTAATGGTGAAGATAGAAAGAAAATATATACACTTAATATGATAATACCTACTTTCACTTTAATAATGCTTCTTCCTTCTATAATTTTAGGTAATTTCAACAACAGTGTAATGATAGTTTTGAAGGTAATGGGTACTATTACCTCAGTAAATATCCTAGCATACACAACCAAGTGGCATATTATAACAAAGGCATTAAAATTTTTATTTATACCAGATATATTTATATTTGTAATGGATATAACTATAAGATACATTTACCTATTGGGAGAATTTTCGCTAGATATGCTGTATGCTCTTAGGCTTAGAACCGTTGGGAGAAATCGTCGTAAACAAACCTCTATAGCACAGCTTATAGGAACACTATTTCTAAAATCAAAAGAGATGGGAAATGAAGTGTATTCAGCAATGGAATGCAGAGGTTTTGTAGGAGAGTATGAGGTTTATAATAAGTTTAAATTTACAAAACGAGATATATCATATTGTATGATATATGCAATATTTGTAATATTATATTTAGGAATTATATATTTAAAATTGTAGGTAAGTATAAAATTATGCTATAGTTATAATAAATAAACATAAGAAGGAGTAAATGGTTACTATGTTAGAACTGCAGGATGTTGTTTTTAAATATAAGGATGCAACAGCTTTAGATGGAATAAGTGTTAAGATTGAAAAAGGAGAAGCTGTAGCCCTTATAGGTTGCAATGGCAGTGGCAAATCATCATTCTTGAAAATAATTAACGGAATATTATTTCCTCAATCGGGAAAATTCCTATTTAATGGACAAGAAATAACGGAAAAGAAGATGGGAGACAGTAAGTTTTCAAAACTATTTCACAAAAAAATAGGCTTTGTCTTTCAAAATTCAGAAGCACAACTATTTTGCCCTTTAGTTTATGAAGAAATAGCCTTTGGACCTATGCAAATGGGGCTGGATGATGTGGAAGTTAATAGGAGGGTTAACGATTGCCTGAAGCTGCTGCAAATTGAACATTTAAAACATAGAGCACCCTATAATTTGAGCGGTGGTGAAAAGAAAAGAGTTGCTATTGCTTGTGTTCTTTCAATGAATCCAGATATACTTGTATTGGATGAACCTATGAATGCGTTGGATCCAAAAACTAAAAGATTTTTAAGGGACTTGTTAATAAAGCTAAATGCAGCTGGAAAGACAATAATATGTTCTACCCATGATTTTGAATATGTTAATGGGGTCTTCAATAGAGCAATTGTTTTTGCAGATAACCATAAAATTATAAGAGATGATAATTATGACGCTGTGATACAGGATGACGAATTCTTAGAAAAATATAATATTAAATAGCATAGTGGAGGAAATATGAATAAGGTTACAATGAAAGATATTGCAAAAGAGGCTGGAGTTTCTGTAGCTACTGTTTCATATGTACTTAACAATAATATAAAGGAAAAGATTCCAGAGGAAACAAGACAAAGAATAATGAATATTGCAAAAGAATTAAATTATGTTCCTAATCTGGCAGCCAGGTCACTTGTAAAAAGAAAGTCTGGCCTTATAGGAATTTTAATTTCTAGAGATTATGACAATGAAGGTGAATGGAAAAAATGTTTATATACTGAATTCATAAGTGAGATAGAAGTTATTCTTTCGGCAATGGGATACCACATTTTAATATATGGTATTGATACAGGAAATCCCAATGCAGATATCATTGCAGAGAGAGAATTAGATGGTGTATTTGTAATAGATGTAGATAAAAGCTTTTTTTATAAGATATCTAATAAATTTACTGTTCCAATAATAATTATTGATAGCAGGATTGAGGATATAATATTCCATAAAATTTTACCTGATTTTTCTGAAGCACTTCAATTAGCTAAGGAGTATTTTGAAGAAGAGGACATATCTGTTATTTCGGATAAATATAATGATAAAAATATTACCATGGACATGAAAAGCTCTTTGGGTAGAGAAGATGAGCTTTTAATAGTTCAATCTTCTAATGAGCTAGAGAACTTTATTAAGAATAGGAAGAATAAAAAACTTGTAATTATAAATGAGTTTCTTGCTATAATGGCATGCAAGTATATTGAACCATCAGACCTGGCAGTAATATGTACATGCGGTTGTGCTTATCTTTTACCGGATGGCGTGAAAACAGTAATTCTTGATAATTGCAAGAAAGCAGAAATAGCTGCGGAGATTATATTGGACTATATTGACAAGAATTATCATGATAATAAATATACATACATAAAAGCGGAATAATATGCAGGGTGGGGATCTGTATGAAATTGGTGTTTGTTAGAAATTTAGAGAAAAAGGATATCCTATAGGAGATACAATCATGATAAAAGGATTTTTTAATAAAAGTTTAAAATTTCAAATTACATGTATACTTGTCATAATATTATTTTTCCCAGCCGCCATATTAATTTATAATGTGGTGGTGCCTAATAATTCAGAACGAGTTTACGGAAATGAGCAGTTGAATAGATTAAAAAGTATTACAGACAGCGTTTCAAAAAGTATTTTAGAAGATCAAGGGAAACAGATTAATAGTGATGATGGCAGCTATATACAAAATGAGATACAAAATAAGGTGGTGCCTTTGGCAAATGCCCTTAGAGGAATAAGAATTGGGTTTTATATTCCTATGGATGATAAGAATTACGTTTATGGCAGGCTTAATAGACCTAAAGTAGTTGTAGAAGGGAATACCACAAAGGATCAGATAAATGAAGATTTGCAAAGCGGCATACAGGAAACTATCGAGAGTAAAACCGACAAGAGTGAAAGTATAAAGTATTCTGACGGCCAACTTATAAGATATATACATCCTGTAATTAAGGACGATAGAATATTAGTAATAGTTTGGTCAGATACGATGATGCCTTCGGATTTATTCATTAATATAATTATAAGAAGGTATATACTTTTAATAACTCTGCTTAGTGTATCTCTTGGGCTGATTATAATGCTGTTAATATTAAAAAATGTAAATCGAAACATCAGCGAGATTAGAAAAGGATTAGAGCTAATGCCCAATGATGCTTCCTATAGGATAGGAAGTATGGGAGGAGAGATTGGCCTAATTGCAGGTTCAATAAATGATATGGCTGAAGCTCTTGAAAAGAGAAAGCATTTAGAGGAACAGCTAGTAAGAGCAGAAAAATTGGCTTCATTAGGACATTTGATTTCAGGGGTGGCGCATGAAATAAGGAATCCTTTGGGAATAATAAGAGGAACAGTTCAGCTTATGGAAAAACAGTTTAAAAACATTGAAGGATTAGAGGAATATATAAATGTGGTTATAGAACAATCAGATAGAGAGAATAAGGTAATCCAGGAATTGTTGGATTATGCAAGACCATCAAAACAAGTTCTTACTTATGTAAATATAAATGACTTAGTTAAGAGCGTATTATTCTTTACCAATAAATATATTCAAGATAAACATATAGAACTTAAGATGAAGCTGGATGAAAAGCTGCCGCAGATTAATATTGATGCAGATAAAATTAAACAGGTATTTGTAAATATTATTATTAATGCTTGTGAAGCAATGGGTAACGGTGGAGAGCTTAAGATAATTTCAGAAAAGGTTGATAAGTGTATAAAAATTTCCTTTAAGGATACAGGCACAGGTATGGATGAAAATGAATTGAAGAATATTTTCAATCCATATTATACTACAAAACCTAAAGGAACTGGATTAGGGCTCAGTATTAGTAATGGAATAATTGAATTGCATGGTGGTAGAATTGAGGTTGCCAGCAAGAAAAATGAGGGATCAATCTTTAGTATATTTTTGCCTGTTTTTTAATGTTGTAATTAGAGGTGAGATTGTTGAGTAAAATTTTGGTTATAGATGATGAGGCATATATGGGTTGGATAATAGATAAGGCTTTTGCCAATACTGGTCACCACGTATATTCCGTAGTTGCTGGAAAAGAGGGGATAGAAAAAATAGAAAAAGAGAGCTATGACCTGGTTTTTCTTGATCTGAGACTGCCAGATATAGATGGTATGGATGTCCTGGAGAAGGTGAAGGTTATTCAACAAGATTTGCCTGTTATAATAATAACCGCTCATGGTAGTATAGATACAGCTATCGAAAGTATGAAAAGAGGGGCATTTGATTATATAACTAAACCTTTTGATATTGATGAAATGCTGCTTCAAGCCCAGAGAGCACTAGAACTAACAAAACTTAAGGGTGAGGTGAATTACCTAAGAACTCAAGTAAAATTGGGTACTGAAGAGGTGAATTTTAAAAGTAACAATATCAGGATGAATGAAGTATATGATATTGTTAATCAAATAGCAGCTACTACAGCTACTGTGCTTATAACTGGAGAAAGTGGAACTGGCAAGGAAGTAATAGGCAGAAGTATTCACAAAATTAGTGATAGAGCAAATGGTCCTTTTGTTGCAGTAAACTGTGGTGCTATACCAGAAAATTTGCTTGAAAGTGAGCTTTTTGGTCATGAAAAAGGAGCTTTTACTGGTGCTGTGCAAAGAAAATTAGGCAGATTTGAACTAGCTAATGGTGGAACTATATTTTTAGATGAAATTGGGGAAATGAGTCTAGCTATGCAAGTGAAACTACTAAGAGTTCTGCAGGAGAGAGAATTGCAGAGGGTTGGAGGCAGCACTAATATAAGTATAGATGTAAGAATTATTGCTGCTACTAATAGAGACTTATTAAAAAGTATACAAGAAGGTAGTTTTAGAGAAGATTTATATTATAGGTTAAATGTTGTGCCTATTGAACTCCCAAGTCTTAGAGATAGGAAAGAGGATATTCCTTTGTTGGTGGAAGAGTTTATAAAGAAATATGACACTAAAGGAAGGATAAAGGGAGTAACAAATGGAGCAATGGAGCTCATGTTAAAGTATAAATGGCCAGGTAATATAAGAGAACTGCAAAATGTAATTGAAAGAATTGTATTACTAAGCCGACATGAATACATAGATGAGAGCAGTTTACCTAAAGAGTTAATTGATGACAGAAAAGAAGAAACTAGCAGTATTGTGAATTTCCCTGAGAATGGTATAAATCTTGAAGAGGTTGAGAAAGAACTAATTATGAAGGCACTTCAGCTCAGCAAAGGAAACCAAACAAGAGCGGCAGAGCTGTTAAGCATAACACGTTCAGCTTTAATATATAGGATGCAGAAATACGATATTAAATAGTATGAAAACAGACAGCGATTGTCTATTTTCATGCTATTTTTATTTTTTATAAAATTTATCAGTATACAGATAAATTCTATGAAAGCCTGAATACAAAGCTTTTGATATGTACTTTTTTTCATTTAAGTAACTTTGGCATGAAACTTGCTTATATATTTATGAATATGTAATGAAAAATACAGGGGGAGAATTAAATATGAAGAGAAAATGGATAAAGAATTTAATAGTTGTTCTTGTAATTGCAGCAATCGGCAGTGGTGGTTATTATGCGTACAGAGTACATGCTACATCAAATGTAACTCAAACAGTAAGATATAGAAATGTTATCGCATCTAAAACTAATTTAAGTGTGGCGGTACCAGCTACAGGTTCTGTGTTGTCACCAACACAGCAAGACATTTTACCTACTAATAGCGGAACTGTAACAGTGTATCATAAACTAGGGGATACAGTTAAAAAGGGAGATCTTATAGCTAAAATACAAAATGATAGTTTACAATCACAAATAAATAAGGATCAAATAACTTTGCAGCAGCAAAATTTAGCCTTATCAAAAATTAAGGCTGATGACACTACAGGTTTAGCACAGCAGCAGTTAACAATACAACAGACTCAGGATGATTTAAATTCAGCAGAAGCCCAACTTGAAAAATGTAATATATATAGTCCTATAGATGGAACTATTATTGCAATGAATAATGTAACAGGTGATTCTGTACAAACAGGTAAGGCAATTGCTACAGTAGTTGATATGTCACAGCTGCAAATAGATGTTTCTGTGGATGAATTAGATATAGCAAAGGTAAAGACAGGACAAAAAGTAAATATCAGCTTTGATGCACTTCCAGATCAAAAATTTGACGGTTCGGTAGTAAAAATTTCAGATACAGGGAAGACAACAAACAATGTAACAACTTATGATGTTTATGTTTCAATCAACAACCCATCAGGAATTAAACTTGGTATGAATGCAAATGTAAATATAGATGTTAATGACAAACAGGATGCTTTAGTTATTCCTATAGAGGCGCTTGTAAGCAGAAATGGAAAGAAATACGTAATGGTACCAACAGGTGCTAGTACATCAACACAATCAAGTGGTAATACACAGGGACAAGGTAACTCACAAAGAAGAAGTCAAAATGGACAAGGTTACGGTGGAAATGGAAATGGTCAAGGCTGGAGTGGAAATGGTAATAGCCAAGGCTGGAGTGGCAGCAGAAGCAGCAATGGACAAAATCAACAACGTGATTTTACATTAAAAGAAGTTCAAACAGGTCTTACTAATGATACTTATGTAGAAATAACAGGAGGACTTAAAGAGGGAGACAAAGTAATGATTGCATTGCCTCAAACAAGCAGTCAAAATTCATCAAACTCAAATAGAAGCGGATTTGGAAGCAGCGGCTTTGGCGGCGGCATGGGCGGCTTCGGCGGCGGTATGGGCAGCGGCGGCAGAAGCGGTGGTTCAGGTTCAGGTCGTTCAGGAAACTAATGCTAGCAATATAATAGAAATGAGGTGAAGCTATGATTGAAATAAAAAATATGTCTAAGGTATATGAAATGGGTGGAAATAAGCTATATGCATTAGATCATGTATCCTTATCTATTAAGGAAAAAGAATTTGTTGCTATAGTTGGCCCTTCTGGTTCTGGAAAATCAACATTAATGAATATGTTAGGATGCTTAGATGTACCTACTGAGGGTGAATACTATCTTGATGGTATAGAAATTGGAGACAGAAGTGACGATCAATTAGCAGAAATACGAAATCAAAAAATAGGTTTTATATTTCAAAGATATAATCTTCTTTCTAATTTAAATGTACTGGACAATGTGGAATTACCGCTTATTTATCTAGGGGTTAGTACTGAAGAAAGAAGAAAAAAAGCCATTGAAGCACTAAAAAAGGTTGGTCTAGAGGATAGGATTAATAGTAAACCCTCAGAGCTGTCTGGTGGTCAGCAGCAAAGAGTTGCTATTGCAAGAGCTCTTGTAGCAGATCCTCCTGTAATATTAGCGGATGAACCAACAGGAGCCCTAGATAGCAAAACAGGTAAAGAGGTAATGAGCATATTACAAAATCTTCACAAGAACGGAAATACAATAATACTGATTACTCATGACATGGGAATAGCAGAACAGGCTAAAAGAATAGTGAGAATAATGGACGGAAAAATAATTGAGGATAGGGGAGATGATATAAGTGAAGTTTCTGCAGCTAATTAGAATGGCACTAAAATCCATTGCAGCCAACAAGGTTAGGTCATTTCTAACAATGTTGGGTATAATAATAGGTATCTCCTCTGTAATTGTATTAATAGGTATGGGGCAGGGAACTCAAAAGCAGGTTGCTGCTCAAATACAGGGATTAGGTACAAATCTTTTGACGGTAAGCATCACTGGTAATAGAGTAAAGCAAATTACTACAAGTGATATAAATAAATTAAAAACTGAGCCTGGAATAAAGAATATAGCTCCAACTCTATCCCAAGGTAACGTAAATATAAAAGGTGGAGATCAAACAGCAACTACAACCTTAAATGCAACTACTCCTGAATATACAGAAATAAGAAATATAAATGTTCAAAGTGGACGATTCGTTACACAAAATGATTTAGATAATAGATTTAGAGTAGCTGTTGTAGGTGTGGATGTTGCAGATGAACTTTATAACAGCAGAGATGTAATAGGGAATACTATTAATATAAATGGTGTGGATTTTAAAATAGTTGGAGTTCTAGAGCAAAAAGGAAGCAGTGCAACCGGTTCTGATGATGATCAGGTTATAGTACCTCTTACAGTGGCACAAAGACTCTTAAAGACCACAACTATAAGAAGTTTCTATGTAGAAGCTACTAGCAGCGATACAGTAGATGAAGCATCGACTAATCTTCAGATATTTCTATTAAGAAAATACAATAATGATACAAAGAGCTTTAGAGTATTTAATCAAACCAGTTTACTAGATACTGCAAATCAGACCAATCAAAGTATGACAATTATGCTTAGCGGTATAGCAGGAATATCTTTGCTAGTAGGTGGTATAGGTATTATGAATATTATGCTTGTATCTGTTATGGAACGTACAAGGGAAATAGGAATAAGAAAAGCCATTGGGGCTAAGAGAAAAACCATATTAGCACAATTTCTTATCGAGTCTGTTGTGGTAAGCGGTCTTGGAGGAGGTATAGGAGTTCTTTTTGGATTCTTGGGCGGATATCTACTTCAAAATTTCGCTCATATGAGTATATCCATTTCTCCAACAGTGGTACTCCTTGCCTTTGGTTTTTCTGCAACAGTAGGTATAGTTTTTGGTTTGTATCCAGCAAACAAAGCTTCAAAATTAAGCCCAATTGAAGCGCTAAGATTTGAATAATCTCCTAGAATAAAACTCAACTTCAGGAGGAAATTAAGATGATCAAAGGTGGTATATTAAAAAAGTGGTGGTTTTGGGTGGCTGCCGTGGTGATTATAGTAATAGGTATAACAACTGCTTATATTTCTGCTAAAACTTCTAGCAATAGTTATAAAACCTTTAAAGATCATAAAGGTAATCATAATAGGTATCAAGATAGCAGACAAATAAGGATGAAAGAATATAGTTTAAATGAGGAAGCAACCTCAGAAGGTATGAAAATGAAAATTACTGCAATCCAAAAATCCAATGGAAATAGTCAGGATAAGCCTAGGGAAGGAATGCAGTATATAATAGTAAGTGTAAATATAAAAAATACTGGAAAGAGCTCTTTGCCTGTTAAATTAACAGATTTTCAGATGAGAGATGATTTTGATGAAACAGCAGGGGCTATTTCCACTAGCATAAACGCTGATACTCAGTTAAAATCCGGAGATATTGCACCAGGAGCAGAAGTGAATACTAGCATAGCCTTTGAAGAACCAAGTGACACAAGTAATTTAACAATGCTTTATAAGGACGATTTTTCTGACAACAGAAAACTTTTAAGATTTA
Source organism: Bacillota bacterium (assembly GCA_030706015.1). Lineage (GTDB taxonomy): Bacteria > Bacillota > Clostridia > Clostridiales > Clostridiaceae > JAUZPI01. The sequence continues at coordinate 5,886 of JAUZPI010000070.1, read as the reverse complement.
AAGTTCAATAAAGCTTCTACATGAATTTATTTAAGCATATACTGTAGTGATGCTAAACACATCACATCTAACATATTTTTCCCTTTAAGTTTGCACTGTGAGGATGATTTAATTCATCCTCTTTTTTCTTTATAGTATAATGATAATATATTACTGAATTGATAAAATATAATATAGCTGGCTAATAAGGAGGAATTGAAATGAAATCAGTAGTAGAGAAATTTTTGAAATATGTAAAATTTGATACCAAGTCCGATGAAAATACTGGAACAACACCAAGTACGCCAGGACAAATGGCATTAGCAGAAGAAATAGTTAAGGATTTAGAAGCGATAGGACTACAAAATATTTCGCTGGATAGTAAAGGGTATATAATGGCTGAATTACCTTCTAATTTGGATTATGAGGTTCCAGCTATAGGCTTTATAGCGCATATGGATACATCTCCAGATATGACAGCTGAAAATGTATCACCAAAGATAGTGGAAAATTATGATGGAAGGGATATTATATTAAATAAAGATAATAATGTGATTCTATCTCCAAAGGATTTTCCAGAGTTATTAGAGTACATTGGCAGTACCCTTATCACTACTGATGGAACTACCTTATTAGGTGCAGATGATAAGGCTGGTATAGCAGAAATAATAGATGCTGTAGAATATTTAGCAGCTCATCCAGAAATAAAACATGGAACAATTAAAATTGGTTTTACTCCAGATGAAGAGATTGGGGCAGGTGCTGATTATTTTGATGTTGAAAAATTCGGAGCTGATTTTGCTTATACAATGGATGGAGGTGCCATAGGAGAGCTTGAATTCGAAAACTTTAATGCAGCTGGTGCAAAGATAAAGATAAATGGTAGAAACGTTCATCCAGGAACAGCAAAAAATAAAATGATTAATTCTATGCAGATAGCCAATGAGATAATAAACATGCTGCCAGCAGGAGAAAGACCTGAATTAACAGAGAAATACGAAGGCTTCTTTCATCTAATATCAATTAATGGTGAAGTTGAAGCAACATCTATGCAGTACATAATAAGAGATTTTGATAAGGATAAATTCCAGAAGAAGAAAGACCTTCTTCAAAATATAGTAGAATTCTTAAATAAGAAATATGGTGAAGGTACTGTAGAACTACAATTAAAGGATCAATATTTTAATATGAAAGAGAAAGTTGAACCTGTTAAGCATATAGTAGATGCTGCATTTAAAGCTATGGAAGCTGCGGGTGTGAAGCCAAAGGTTCAGCCTATAAGAGGGGGAACCGATGGTGCTAGACTATCATATATGGGACTTCCTACTCCTAATATTTTTGCAGGAGGTCATAATTTTCATGGAAGATACGAATTTATACCTGTATCATCTATGGAAAAAGCTGTGCAGGTTATATTGAATATAATAGAAATATATTCTCACAAGTAGATTATGTCTAAGACAGAAATTGATAGTTTCTATAAGCTGAGTTTTAAATAATTAATTGTATATTCATAAAGAGTGAAAATCTGCTGAAAAGCAGGTTTTCACTCTTTTAAATTTAGTAAACATATAGGTTAACGAAGAAAAAAGTTTTATTTTGAGTAACATTTATCCAAAAAAGGTATTGACATAGACATATAAGTAAAGGTATAATACTACCAAACCTATAAGAATAGTTGGTAATAATCATGGGTTAATACTTTAGGGGAATTATTCGAATATTATTTTTTTATTAGAGGGGGAAATAATTATGAAATTAAGAAAGACGCTTTCAATTTTATTAACAGTTGCATTAGGTAGTGCGTTTGTAGGATGCTCAACTGGAACAAAGGCTAGTGATAGTTCATCTTCAAAACCATCCGCAATAAGAATTGCGTATTTTCCAAACATTACACATTCTCAAGGTTTAGCGGGAAAAGAAAATGGTACCTTTAAAAAGGACTTGGGAGATAAGTGGAATATTGAATGGAAACAATTTAATGCAGGTTCATCAGAGGTAGAAGCATTACTTGCAGGTGCAGTGGATATTGGATATATAGGACCAGGTCCAGCAATAAATGCCTATACAAAATCTAAGGGGGATGTTGTGATTATTGGTGGTGCTTCTGATGCAGGGGCTATACTAGTAGCTAGAAAAGGTGTTGATATTAAAAGTGCTAAGGATTTAGATGGTAAGAAAGTAGTTGTTCCTCAATTTGGGGCCACTCAAGACTTAACGTTAAGAAACTTATTATCTGAAAATGGACTTAAGGATAAAACTAAGGGTGGAACAGTGGAAATAATTCAAGCTGATAATCCAGATATACAAACTTTATTTGATAAAGCAAGTGCTGATGCAGCATTAGTTCCAGAACCATGGGGATCAAGATTAGTTAAGCAATCAGGAGCAAAGGTGGTTTTAGATTTTGATAAGATTTGGAGAGATGGAAATTATCCTACTACAGTAATTGTAGCAAGAAAGGATTTCTTAAAGGCTCATCCAGATGCAGTAGAAAGTTTTTTAAAGGCTCATGTTGAATTAACAGATTATATCAACAAAAATAATGCTGATGGAAAGAAATTAGTTAATAAACAAATTGGGGAACTAACAAAGAAGACATTAACTGATGATATATTGGATTCTTCTTTCCAAAGACTTACTATAACTAATAATCCTGAAAAGGATGCTATAAAAGATATGATAACATTATCCATAAATGCAGGATTCATAAAAGAAAAGCCAGATACAGCTAAATTGTTCGATTTAGAAATACTAAATAAGGTGCTTAAAGCAAAGGGAGAACAACAAATTAAATAACATATATAGGGATAATCATGGATAAAAAAAGCATGCATAAACTGAGGTTTTTGCATGCTTTAATTTTATTTGCCAAAGAACATTTTTACTCCTACTAATACTAAAAATACCGCAAATGCTTTTTTTAATATTTCCACAGGAAGCTGATTTGCTATCATACCTCCAAATTTAGCTCCTATAAACATAGTTATACAAATAATTATACCTGCAGCAACATTTACATTCCCTTTTTTATAATATTCCATGAATGCTAAGAGCCCTACAGGTGGGAGCATAATAGCTAGAGAAGTACCCTGAGCTGTTAGTTGGTTAAACCCAATAAAGTACATTAATGAGGGAATAATCAAAATGCCGCCGCCAATTCCGAATAAACCACTAAGTATTCCTGCTGCAACTCCTATAAGAACAAATACAACTATTTTCATTTCAGGATTCCTTTCTGTTAACTCATCTCAAGATTTTCAAAAATGCCTTTACTTAAAAGTAGTAATATAGAGCTTAATAATACATTATAGGCTATTAAAATAGCATACGATAGATAAGAAGCTTGAGCCGCAAATATTATAGAGACAATTATAGATACCACTAAACCCGGCAAAATTAAGAATAATAAAAGGATCATTTTTAAAAATATTTCAAGCTGTTTGCTGTGTGCTGATCCAAAAAGCCTTCTACTAAGCACGTCTCCATATATAAACAGAGAACCAAAAGTAACATATGTAGCTATACATAAAATAATTATTATAATATTTGCTTTAAATAAAATGCCTACAGCTGTAAATAGAACTATTCCATCCACTAGGTTTTTTAGATTATCAGTTAAGGTAGCATAAAACACTTTGGAGAATGAGCCTGCTGGTATGAGATAAATATATGGCTTTGAAAGTTCCTGAGGCCATTTTCCCTGCATAAAAAATATAAATTGTATATAGATAGAAAGATATAATATATTTCTTATATCTTTAGAATGAATAAATAGCCCCATAATTATACCACCAGCTAAAAGACCTAATGTAAGTTTATTTATAAAGTAGAAGCCTGTCTTTCTATATTCTAGCAGCTGTCTGTAGAATATAGCTTTTGCCCCCATTCCATTGAAGGCATGGTCTACTTTTTTTACTTTTACTTTGGAGTTTCTCCTAGTGATTCCATTCATTTTGCCTTGGCGTTTGTTTTTAATTAATTCTTCTTTATATTCGGTTGCATCTAAAACATCTTCATAATAGTCAGTATTAAGCCTGTAAAGGGTGTACATTAAAAGAGCGATAAATGCTATTATTAGGAATAAGTTTATAAAGAAAAATATATTTACTCCATACATTGCTGCTAATAATACTTGCTTTAACCAGCCTATAAATGGGAAGTAGGCAAAGAAGCTGCTATTTAAATATAATATAGCTGCTTGTTTCACATCCTTAACTTGTACTAGAACAAAAATATATCCGGCTGCAACTGCTCCAACAAGTATGTTAACAGCTTTTTCAAGTATATTTCTACTCTTTTTTGAACGAGATGCTATAGAATATGTGACTACCCCTATAACTGACATTGAAAACATTATTAAGAAAACAGCTAAGAAAATAATTAGAGCACCAAAGGGTACAATTGGAAAAATGTTTTTTAAATTTGGTATTTGGAATATAAAGAAAATTATTATCATAAATGACTGAGCTAGCTGTTTAATAAAACCGTATACCAATACTTTTTGTGGGGAGATAGGGGATGTAAATACAAAGTTTACATCAGACAGTCTAAAAAATGAACCTCCATTGGTGATTCCATTTTTTAACCCAAAATAAACAAGTATCAAACTTACCGCTGTTACCACAGCACCAAAGATTTCAGGTGTACCTGCAGTTCTTCTATTTTGAGGCATAAAAAAGCTTGCCACAATAACAAGAATAATAAATAATAAGAAGAATATGTAGGCAATTAATGTTCCGGGCTTCTTTTTAAGCTCTTTTATATAATTTTTTAATGTTTTTCTTAGTATAAAAAATAAGGGCTTCATAATTTCACCATCCTTTTGATTCTGTGAATGTTGTTTTTAGGCTGATGCATCAGTTCCTTCAGTTACATCAAAGAATATTTGTTCTAACGATTCATTTCTATCTTCAAGCTCTTTTTTAGTTCTGGCTAATACTATATTGCCACTCTTCATTATAAGAGCCTTGTCCCATAACTCATCTACACTATCAATGATATGTGTGCTTATAATCACGCTGCAATTTTTTTCTTTTAATTCTACAATAATTTTTTTTAATTCCTTAATTGCTTTTGGATCAAGACCCACCATAGGTTCATCAAATAATATAACTTTTGGATCAGTTATAAGAGCACAGCAGATACTTACCTTTTGCTGCATTCCTTTTGAAAGTTCTTTACCAAGCTTGTCTTTTTTATCCCAAAGTTCTAACCTTTTAAGAAGTTCTTCTGCTTTTTCCTTATAGTCTTTAATTCCGTAAGCACTAGCAATATACTCTATATGCTCGTACACTGTAAGCATTTCAAACATGGCAGGTACTTCAGGAACATATCCAAAAACCTTTTTTGCTTCAATGCTTTTATTTGCTTTACCATTTACCTCAATAGATCCGTTATATTTCAAAAGACCAGTTATACATTTGATGGTGGTACTTTTTCCAGCTCCATTTGGACCTAGCAGAACTGCTATTTCTCCATCTGATACATTGAAGCTTATGTTATTAACCACTGAAACCTTGTTATACTGTTTTGTAAGTTGCATTACATTAAGCATTATAAAACTCCTCTCGCTTTTGATGTTTATAATATATAAATACATGATATCAATTTTATGAGGGTTTTGCCATATGTTAGCAAGATTGTCTACAAAATATATTGAAGTGCAGCAGTAAAAGTAGTAACATATATTAAAATAACTTAAGTTGGGTGAATATACATGTCAAAGTTTGATATAAATTCGTCCATGTATGGATTTTTATTATTATGGGGGCTGTCGCATTAGCATAAAAAATATGCTGAGGCGGCAGCCTCCTTTTAACGTTTTGTGGAAATTTGTATAGTGATTTAAGATACGATATACTCTATAAATAAAAAATTGCGCACTTTAATAAGCCCTAGCTGATA
>JAUZPI010000007.1 GCA_030706015.1 Bacillota bacterium | reverse complement strand
GTTAAGACATCACTCTTTATATCCAGGTGGATTAAAGGAAGTTCCTTACAAAGAAGCTTTAGCTAAGAAGCCTGAATTTGTATTTGAAGAAGCTGTTAGAAGAATGCTTCCAACTGGAGTATTAGGAAGACAAATGCTTAAAAAATTAAAAGTTTACAGAGGTGCTGAGCACAATCACGAAGCTCAAAAACCAGAAGTATTAGAATTAAAATACTAGTAGTTATCTTTAAGGAGGATATGAAATGGCTAAAGTACAGTACATAGGAACAGGAAGAAGAAAAAAATCTATTGCGAGAGTTAGACTTGTACCAGGTGAAGGAAAAGTAATTATAAATAAAAGAGATATAGAAAACTATTTTGGATTAGAAACATTAAGAGTAGTAGTTAATCAACCACTAGTTTTAACAGCAACTAAAGAAAAATTTGATGTTTTAGTTAATGTTAGAGGTGGAGGATACACTGGTCAAGCAGGAGCTATAAGACACGGTATATCAAGAGCTTTATTAAAAGCTGATGAATCATTAAGATCGGAATTAAAGAAAGCTGGATTCTTAACAAGAGACCCAAGAATGAAGGAAAGAAAGAAATACGGTCTTAAGAAAGCAAGAAGAGCTCCACAATTCTCAAAAAGATAATATTATTGAATTTAAAAGAGAGATTTATATCTCTCTTTTTTATTTAATAAAAACATAACATAAAACTAAAACTATAATCATAGGTTAACAAGAGACAAATTCTTATAAATTCGTAAACATTATTTAATATTAGTTAACAAGAATGTAAAATAAAAAATGAAATCTTAATAAACTTAACAATATGTTTAATCTTGTAGAAATGTGTGATATAATATTTGTGTTTGTGAAATATAGCCATTAACATTATATGGAATATAACTAAACCCATGTTATGAGTAATAATCTAATGCTTAATGGTTGTATTATTATAAAAATAAAAAAACATGTAAATTAGGAGGATTGAAATGTTTAGCTTATCCCCAAAAAACGACAAATTTTATACTATGTTTATTGAAAATGCAGAAATTATCTATCAAACTAGTAAGATGCTCACCGGATATGTAAATGATCTTACTGATTCCGAAGAAAAATTGAAGGTTATCAAGGATATGGAACATAAGGGAGATCAACAACAGCATACTATTCTAAATGAGCTAAATTCTACTTTCATAACACCTTTTGATAGGGAAGATATCTATGCAATTGCTAAAAGATTAGATAATGTTATCGATTATATGGAAGCAAGTGCTAGTAGATTTGTAATGTTTAATGTTGATACTGCAACAAAACATGCAAAAGTATTATGTGAACTAATCGAAAAATGTTGTAAAGAAATTATACCTTTAATGCAAGAATTTGAACATGCAAAAAAGAGTACTAAGCTACAAGACATTATTATTAATATAAACAAATTAGAAGAAGAAGGCGATTTAGCATTCAGAAAAGCAGTTAGAGAGTTATTTACTGAAGAAATACCTGTACTTGAGGTTATAAAGTGGAGAGAAATCTATCAGTATTTAGAAAAGACAATAGATGCTTGCGAATCTGTAGCTAATATTATAGAAGGAGTTGCAATGAAGAATGCTTAATGTTACTTTGCTTTTAACAGTAATTATCATTGCATTGGCATTAGCATTTGACTTTATCAATGGCTTTCATGACACAGCCAATGCCATTGCTACTTCTGTATCTACAAGAGTTTTAAGTATGAGATTAGCAGTTTTAATGTCAGCAGTGTTAAACTTCGCTGGAGCTTTCATGAATGAAAAGGTTGCAAAAACAATTGGTAATGGATTAGTTGCTCCTGGTGATATACCGCAGAAGGTAATTATTGTTACATTAATATCTGCAATTGTTTGGAACCTTCTTACTTGGTATTATGGTATCCCAAGCAGCTCTTCTCATGCACTTATAGGAAGCTTGCTGGGTGCAGCTATTGCTTTCAAGGGTAGTTTATACATAGTAAATTGGCATAACTTTTTTAAAACTGTAGTACTGTGGTTGTTCTTATCCACAATAATAGGATTTTTGATAGGCTATCTTTTTATGGTGATTATACAATGGATTTTTAGAAAAACAAGACCATCCGTGGTTACAAAGATATTTTCTAAGGCTCAAATTTTTTCTGCCATGCTAATGGCTTTAAATCACGGATCAAATGATGCACAAAAATCAATGGGTATCATTACAATGGCATTAGTGAGTGGAGGTCTTATTCAAGGATTCCATGTTCAAGCTTGGGTTAAGGCATTATGTGCACTTGCTATGGCATTAGGAACTTCCTTTGGTGGCTATAAAATTATAAAAACTATGGGTATGAATATGGCAAGACTTGCTCCTGTAAATGGATTTGCAGCAGAAACAGGTGCAGCAGCAGTAATATTTACTGCTAGTATGTTAAGTGCACCAGTTAGTACTACTCATACAATTTCAACTTCAATCATGGGTGTTGCTGCATCAAAAAGATTATCATCTGTAAGATGGGTGGTAGCCAAGAATATAATTTGGGCTTGGGTGCTTACAATTCCAATATGTGCAGGTATGTCTGCGCTAATATTAACTATAACAAAGTTATTTTAGAAAAGAATACTATTTATATACTTACAACAACATGTGGATTATTATCAACATGTTGTTTTTTTAGTTCATTTCCACTATTTATATGAGTTAAATTGGTATATTCAGTGCAAAATAAAGATGTTGCAGATTATAAAATTTAGACATATAAGATTTTAATCTACAAGGAAGTGAGTGATGGAAATGAACATAAATTTTAAAAATATAAAACTGAAAAACATACACCATTTTAAGTTCTTATGTTATCTTATGATATTGGCTTTGTATGCCACATTTGGCAATGTAATTGAGGCTAAGGCAAATATCTATACCAACGGTAAAAATAGCGCTAACAAGCTTATTATGCTGGATCCTGGTCATGGAGGGGTAGATGGTGGTGCAGTAGGTAATAGTGGTATATTAGAGAAACATTTTAATCTTTCAATATCAACAAAGTTAAAGCAACAATTAGAAGCTAAGGGCTTTAAAGTGGTTATGACTAGAGATGAAGATAAAGGACTTTATGAGAATAATGGAACAATAAGAAAGAAAAAAAATGAGGATTTATCAAATAGATGTAAATTAAAAGAAAGTTCAAAGTGTAATATGTTCATAAGTATCCATATGAATATGTTTCCACAAACTCAATATTACGGACCACAAGTGTGGTATTCAAAAAATCTACAAAGTAAGAGATTAGCTCATATTATACAGAAAAGTATGGTAGAAGATCTACATGATAAAAGTAATAGAGTAGAGAAGCCTGCATTAGATTCATATAAGATACTAAGATGCGTAGATGATATACCATCAGTAATAATAGAATGTGGATTTTTATCAAATCCAACAGAAGAAGCAAAACTGAGAGATGACAAATATCAAACAAAGGTAGCTGAATCAATAACCAGATCTATAATAGAGTTTTATAGCAGTAATGAAAGCAATTAGATAGAGAAAATAGCAAAAGGTTAAGTGGTTTTTGCAAATAGTGACATATTTCCTCGGAAATATGTCACAAGTGTAATTTTATTAAAAGAATAGTAAAATTATTGAAGGCTTACTGTATATATGATAGTATTAAAATGTTAATATTTTTTATAAAAACCTAAACCATCTAAGGGGGCGGCATTCAGATGAGAAATATAGATGCTAAAGATATAACAAATGTAGTTAAAAGGCTTTGTATTGAAGCAAATTATTATTTGCCAGAGGATATAAAGAAAAAACTAAAAGCAGCATTAGAAAGCGAAGAAAGCGAAATTGGTAAGGATATATTAAGTAAAATAATTGAGAACTTTAACATCGCGTTTAATGAGGATATGCCAATATGTCAAGATACCGGTATGGCTTGTATTTTTGTAGAGATAGGACAAGACGTTCATATAAATGGTTCAATAGATAAGGCTATAAATGAAGGTGTAAGGCAAGGGTATGAAGCAGGATATTTGAGAAAGTCAGTGGTAGGTGATCCGATTAAGAGGATTAATACTAAGGATAATACGCCAGCTGTTATATATTATGATATAGTTGATGGAGATAAAATGAAAATTACGGTGGCACCTAAAGGTTTTGGTTCAGAAAACATGAGTAAATTAAAAATGCTTAAGCCAGCTGATGGAATTGATGGTGTAAAAGAGTTCGTACTTCAAGCAGTAAAAGAAGCAGGTCCAAATCCATGTCCACCAATCGTAGTTGGAGTAGGAATAGGAGGCACCTTTGACAAAGCAGCATTATTAGCTAAAAAAGCATTGTTAAGATCAACAGATATTAGAAATCCTGATGCTTATTATGCTGAACTAGAAGATGAGTTATTAGATAGCATAAATAAATTAAATATAGGACCTCAAGGTTTTGGAGGAAAAACTACAGCATTAGCGGTAAATATTGAAACTTTCCCTACTCATATTGCGGGCTTACCGGTAGCTGTTAATATAAATTGTCATGTTACTAGACATGTTAGTGAAGTAATTTAAACATTAATATATAAACTATGAGTAAGGAGAAACCATTATGGAAATTAAGATAACTACACCTCTTACAAAGGAAAAAGTGAAGAATCTTAAGGCCGGTGACAGGGTGTTGATTACTGGTACAATATATACAGCTAGAGATGCAGCTCATAAAAGGCTGATAGAACTTTTGGATAATGGTGAAAAATTACCTATACATATAGAAGATGAAATAATATATTATGTAGGACCATCACCAGAAAAGCCAGGTCAAGTTATTGGTTCAGCGGGACCAACAACAAGTTATAGAATGGATTCATATACACCTAAGCTTTTAGATTTAGGATTAACAGGGATGATTGGAAAAGGTCTTAGATCCAAAGAAGTTGTGGATTCTATGATAAAGAATAAAGCTGTTTACTTTGGTGCAATAGGAGGAGCGGCTGCTCTTATTGCGAAATCTATAAAGAAATCAGATATTATATTATATGAGGATTTAGGTTCAGAAGCTATAAGAAAGATGGAGGTAGAGGAGTTTCCTGCTATAGTTGTAATAGATTGTTTTGGGAATAACCTATACGAAAATCATTGATTTCATATATATTTACGGAAGGGAGCTGTAAAGGGGATTATATATCTAAATAATCCTTCTGAATAAAATGAATAATACTATAGAAGATGTACAGAATGATAAGGAAAGAAGGAAAAGGTTTCAGAAATATCTCATTGATAAGTACAATATGACTCTTCTTGTAATGACACCGAATTATCCTGGAATCTATAAAACGAATTATTTAACAGAAGCTATTATAGAGGCAATGGATCATGCTCTAATAGATATTTTTGCTGATGAAGTTCAGTTAAAGATTTATAGGATTACTTTAGAAGGACCAACATCTATTATGTTAATTGATAAGGATGCTCAGATGATAAAGCGAATAACTATTGATATCGAAAGAAAACATATACTTGGTAAATGCGTAAATATTGCGGTATATGACAATTGGGGTGATCGTGTTAATAGAACTGATTTAGGCTATAATTCAAGAGAATGTTCTATATGTGGTGGAAATTTTGATGAATGTAATGCAAGCAAACGCCATAGTGAAGCGGAAATTATAAGATTTATTAGAGAAAATTACGTAAAATATATGAAGTATGCTGAAAAGCATTATGGAACTAAATAGAAGATTTTAATTTAATAAGTATATGTAAAAAGGCATGCTGAACAGCATGCCTTTTATAAGGGGTAATTTGAAATAAGTGAGTCTCTATTTTTATCTCTCTAATTATTTAATATACAATTTTTTGTAGTATTCGTCAAGCATTCTGTGCATTTAAAATGTATCTAAAGTTGATTTAATGCTCTCTTTCATCATTTCTGCCTATTTAGCTTTGTTTTCGTAGTAAGTTAGGTACACTCTATTTGATTTATTATACATCTAAATGATTAAATTAGTTGTGGGATTATGATATAATGAAATAAGTTTAATGTATACGATTAAATAATACATATGCTATTTAAATTTAATACTGGAGGAAAGATATGTTTAGTAAATTTTCTTTAAAGACTAAAATAATAATCCTTAGCATTCTTTGTTGTATTGGAGTAGGAATACTAGCAATTAATGCTTTTGAAAATCGTAAGTTACATCCTAAACAGGAAAATACCTCAAAGACGGTAATAAAAAGTGATAAAGATAATTCAAAACAGCCAGCTACAGGTAAGCTTGAAGAGCAAGCAAAAAAGATTCAAGAGGAAAAAGATAAAGCATTGGAAGAAAAATATGAGCAAGGATATAATGCTTTTTATGCTAAAAAGTATGATGAGGCTATTGATGCTGAAACTGAAGTGATAAATAATGATGCTAATTTTTATAAAGCTTACGATATGAAGGGAATTGCATTATGCTATAGTTCTGATTATCATGATTTTCAAGGTGGAGTAGCTTTGATTGATAAGGCCTTGCAGTTAAAGCCTGATTATGGTCATGCACGATTTGATAAAGCTCTAGCTTACGAATTATATGGTCATTATGATGAAGCAATTCAGTATTATAAAGATGCGCTTGCTGTAGAAAATTATGTATGGAGTTATTATGGTATTGCGAGTATATATGGTAGAAAAGGCGACGTAGAAAATACCGTAAAATACCTCGGTACAGCTGTGAACATGGATCCTAGTATAAAAAATGTTGCAAAAGATGAAGTGGATTTTGCAAATGTAAAGAATAATAAAGAATTTCAAGATTTACTTAAATAATAATTATAAGGCCAGCAACATAATTTGCTACTGGCCTTATATGGATTTCACCATTTGGTGCATAAAAGGGTTTTAAGACTGCAGGACTTATTTAAACAAGTTAGAGAAATGTTTTATAAAACAATGCCATATTTTTTACACTTTAGAGCTACAGTTCTATGAGTTAGTCCAAGAACTTGTCCAGCTTTGTTGTAGCTTTTATACTTCTTCATTGCTATAGAAATCAGCTCTTTTTCATAATCCTCTAAGCTTAATAGTTCTCCATTCCTCAGATTGATTAAATTTTGCTCATTTTCATGGATATTTGTAAGGTAAATAGGTAAATCTTTCGAGGTTATAATTTTGCCATCGCACATATTTATTGCTCTCTCTATTGTATTCTCCAGTTCTCTTATATTTCCTGGCCAATGGTAATCCTCTAGGAATTTCAAACAACTCTTATCAATTCCAGTAATGTTTTTTTCAAGCTTTACATTAATTTTTTTTATGAAATAATCAACCAGCGAATTGATATCTTCTTTTCTATTTCTTAATGAAGGAAGAGAGATAGTAAGAACATTCAACCTATAATATAGGTCTTCCCTGAAATCTCCGGATGAAATCATTTCCTCTAGGTTTCTGTTGGTAGCGGCAATAACCCTAACATCAACCTTTTGAGTTACAATTCCCCCAACGCTTTCAAATTCCCTTTCTTGTAGAACTCTTAAAAGCTTTGCCTGCATAGCCTTTGGCATATCACCTATTTCATCTAGAAATATAGTACCTGTGTTGGCAATATTAAATTTACCAGGCTTACTTTGCACTGCTCCGGTAAATGCACCCTTTTCATAACCAAATAATTCGCTCTCTAAGAGATTCTCTGGAATTGCAGCACAGTTAACTCTGACGAAGGGTTTATCTCGCCTAGCACTGTTATCATGAATTGCCTTGGCAATTAGTTCTTTTCCTGTACCACTTTCACCTCGAATTAAAACAGTGGATGTTGAATTAGCAGCCTTATCTGCTATTATAATACTATCTCGTAAAGAATCACTTCCACCAATAATATCAGCGAAATTCCCGTTAAGCTTTGTATGCCTTTTTAGCTCATCTTTATAATAATTTAACTCTGCTTGAGATTGTTCTAATTTACTTACTATGTCTTTTATTTCATCAACAGCTTTAGAGATAGAGATTACCCCTTTAAAGTAGTTATCGATAAAAATAGGTTCAATATTTGAAATAATAGTTGCATCATTTTTTTATGAACAATATTTTCTAAAGGTGTCTTAGAATTATATACCTGCATTCTAAAGCCTTTAGGGGATAGCTCATCTAAAGATTTTCCTATAATGTCGTCAGCAACCACACCTAAGTGCTTTTCATAGGCAGGATTTATATAACTGATTTTTTTATCCTCGTCCACAAAACAGATAAGATCATGAGAGGCTTCTAATATTTTTTTAAACTTTTCGTTTAGTTCTCTCATACCAACAACTTCGGATATATCTTGGAATACTCCAACAGCTCCGATAACTTCATTCTTAGATATTATTGGAGAGCGAGTTACGATAACAATATGATTATTTATATGTTGTATCTTACCTATTTGTTTCTGTTTACTGGCTATAACGGTTGTAAGTTCCGAGGTGGGGATTATATCACCAACGTTTTTACCTAAAACCTCAGAACTTTTTTTCTCAATTAAATTAAGAGCATATTCATTCATAGAGGTTATGTAAGAATTAGCATCAATAACTATAATTCCTACGGGCAGGCTCTTAAAAATCTGTTCATTGGCAATATTATTTTGCTCTATAATAGCATCTATCTTGTCCATACTTGTAGTGTTTCCGAGCCCTTGTGTTATGAAATTGCAAAGTTCGGTTACAGCCTTTTGAGCTTTTTCACTATCCTCTAATGCAGAAATCTCTATCAATTCATTTTCATTAACTTTTAATGAAATTAGTGCCAGCATACTTATAGCCATAGGGTTAATAGAAGAACCACTTTTTTTGATATATAAGTTTATATTATACTTATCTTTGATTTTACTAGTTGTGTGAACTATCATGGCAGCAATTCTTGTATGTATTCCATTTGCCACATTTACTCTTATAATTTGGTTAACCATATTTACACCTCTTTATGGAAAAGTAAAAAAATTTTATATTTAGTATTAAAGCAAAATGAATGTACTAACATATTGATAAAAAATATCAATAGTCATAAATGCTTGATAAAAATTATCAATATAATTGTAAACCATTGTATTGTCTATGTCCATAGTGATTTTTTAGTTAAAAGTATAAGCTGATTTAATCATTTATATTTAAATGTTGATAAAAATTATCAAGATGAATTATAAAAAAATATACGGAAATAATAGAAAATAGGCTGTTTTAAAGAAAAATTAAAGTTGGCATGAAACTTGCTATATAAAATATCAAGAAGTGTTTGTTATAGTACATAAATTTTTATAAAACCTAGAACGAGAAAAAAACATTTTTGATAGGAGGTTTTGGTTCAATTTATCTGGGTTTTTTGAACCTTGAGAGGATATGAAGAATGGTATTGCGGCTTCAAAAGGATATGCTATTGGAAACGTTATGATAAAATCAAATGAAGAAGTATGTGTGGTAGAAAGAACTGTTGAAAATACACAAGAGGAAAAAGAAAGATTAGTTAAGGCTGTAGATGCATCAAGAGAACAGCTTCAAAAGATAAAAGATAAAGCAGAAAAAGAAATGGGAGCTGAAAAAGCAGCTGTATTCGAAAGTCACATGATGCTTTTAGAAGATCCTGAATTTGTTGGAGGAGTAGAGTTTAATATAGATAACAACAAAGTTAATGCAGAAAAAGCTCTTCAAGATGTAATCGATATGTATATGAGCATATTTGCATCTATGGAAGATGAGTACATGAGAGAAAGAGCAGCTGACGTAAAAGACGTTGGAAGCAGAATACTTGCAAATCTTTCAGGTAAGGCTTGCGGCAGCTTTGAAAATTTAGATAACAACACAATCGTTGTTGCTCACGACTTAACACCATCCGATACTGCACAACTTGATAAGAATAAGGTTGTTGCATTCTTAACAAATATTGGAGGAAGAACTTCTCATAGTGCTATAATGGCTAGAACACTAGAAATACCAGCAGTAGTTGGACTAAATGATATAACTGAAACTGTTAAAGATGGAGATAAGATAATTGTTGATGGAGTAGAAGGAATAGTTATAATAAATCCAGATGGCGCAACAATAAGCCAATACACAGAAAAGAAGCAGAAGTTCGAAGCAGAAAAAGAAGAGCTTAAGAAATTAATAAACGTTGAAACAAGAACAAAAGCTGGAAAACATGTTGAAGTATGCGGAAACATAGGAAAACCTGAAGATGTTCATGGAGTAATAGCAAATGGCGGAGAGGGTATAGGTCTATTTAGAACAGAATTCCTATATATGGATAGAGACACTTTCCCAACAGAAGAAGAACAATTTGAAGCATACAAATATGCAACTGAAAAAATGGAAGGTAAGCCAGTTGTAATAAGAACATTAGATATCGGTGGAGATAAAAAGCTTCCATATCTACCACTAGCTGAAGAAATGAATCCATTCCTAGGGTACAGAGCTATAAGATTATGTTTAGATAGAACTGATATATTCAAGACTCAATTAAGAGCATTACTTAGAGCATCAGCATTTGGTAACTTAAAGATAATGTTCCCAATGATTTCTTCTTTGCAAGAATTCTTAAAGGCAAAAGAAATACTTTCAGCATGTATGGATGAATTAAAAGCAGAAGGAAAAGAGTTCAATCCAAACTTAGAAACTGGAATAATGGTAGAAATACCAGCAGCTGCTGTTATGGCTGATGAATTAGCTAAGTATGTAGACTTCTTTAGTATAGGAACAAATGATTTAATACAATACACTTTAGCAGCAGACAGAATGAATGAAAAAATATCATATTTATATAACCCAATGCACCCAGCTGTATTAAGACTTATAAAAATGACTATAGAAGCAGCACATAAAGAAGGAAAATGGTGCGGTATGTGTGGAGAAATGGCAGGAGATGAAAGAGCAGTGCCTACTCTTGTAGAATACGGCTTAGATGAATTCTCAATGAGTGCTTCATCCATACTAGGAGCTAAGAAGATCATAATGAATTCTTAATTAATTTATACTTGATTTAGAGTGGAGTTGTCTCTGACATACCCCTGGTTAAGTGCCTTAGGCATTTAACCAGGCTGAAATCAAGTTGAAATATGTACCGTTAGGTTTCTGTCGCTTCTTGAAGCGATGGAAAGGTGACGGTAGTCATTTAATTAAAGTTCAATCCTCATCATAAAAACTTATTTTTATTTTTCAAATGAGCGTAGGAATACCACTATTGGTAATCTGCGCTATTTTTTTATATAATATATTTACAGTGTAACAGTGTTATGTTACAATGAGGTTACAGAGGTGATGGATTTATGGATGAAGCTCTAATTTCAAAGAAGGATTTGTTAGAAATTACGGGTATATCATATGGCCAATTATACAGATGGAAGAGAAAAAATCTTATTCCTGAGGATTGGTTTATTAGGAAATCTACATTTACAGGGCAAGAGACATTTTTTCCTAAAAACAAAATACTGGGAAGAATAGATAAGATAATAAATATGAAGGAAGATTTATCTTTAGATGATATAGCGGATATGTTTTCTCCTAATAATGAAGAGTTTGCAATTGAAAAAAAGGATGTCATAGAACGAAACATTGTTTCGAATGTAACTATGGATTTTTTTATAAGTAATGCAGGAGATAGTGATATCTTTGATTTTGAAAGAATACTTTTTCTATATATATTAGAAAAATTGCTGAAGACAGGGGAAGTGAGTTTAGAAGAGAGCAAGGATGTCCTTCAAATGTTAATGAACAATTACGGAAAGTTCTTAGGAAAAAATTGTGAACTGGTTATTATCCGCAAACTAGGAGTATCTACGTGTATTTTAATGCAAGTACCAAATGAAGTGTATTTTGAGACAAATATCAAAATAGTTTCTAGATTGAATTTATCAAATTGTATTGAGGAATTAAAAATAAGGATTATTTAATGGAGGGGTATGTAATGAATAGTACAATTAAAAGTGACTTGAAAATTTCTGGCTCAGGAAGTGCTGCTGGTGGCAGCTATAACGATGTTGTAGTAAATGGTGAAGGAAGAATAAATGGAGATATAGATTGCTTGGAATTTAAAACTAATGGGGTATCTAACGTGTCTGGTAATATAAAAGCCAATACCTTTAAGGTGAACGGCACGAGTACTGTTAAGGGAGATGTAAATTCCGGTGAGCTGAGGGTTAATGGTCATAGTGATATACAAGGTAATGTAGAGGGTAAAGAGATGAAAATTGATGGCACGACTAATATATCAGGTGCTGTTTCAGTAGAAGAAATTCAGATTAGAGGAGTAGCAAAGGTTGAAGGTGATTGTAACGCTGAAATTTTTGTTGCAAAGGGAGCATTTACTATTGACGGTTTATTGAATGCAGGAGACATAAGCATAGATATGCACGGTACTTGCAAAGCAAAGGAAATAGGTGGAGAAAAGATCAATGTAAAAAAGGCTGCTGCATCAAGACTGAAAGATATCATAAAATCCTTCTTTGTTTCTTTTAATTTAGAGGATGGACTATGCAGTGAAATAATAGAAGGTGATGATATATATTTAGAATATACTAGGGCACAGGTGGTAAGAGGAAACAATGTAACTATAGGAACTGGTTGTAAAATAGGTTTGGTTGAATATAAGGGTAATTTTGAGCAGCTTGATAATGGAATAGTTAGTGAAAGTAAAAAGCTATAAAAATACTGTGTTAAGTGAAACACTCAAAAACATGTGAGTCATGGATTGAGTGTTTTTTATCATTAAATGATAAATTAGGCATAACCAATAAGATTATATTTCGTATATAATCATATAAGGTAATAACAAAGTTTTTTAGTCGCTACGAAGCTAGAATAGGATGGGGTATTATGGACGAGGATATTAAATTGGTGGATGAAGTTCTTAATGGTAATATAGACAGTTTTAATATTATTGTTAATAAATATGAACTATTAATAATAAGATTTGTTTATAATTTAGTGAGGAATAAAGAGGCTTCTGAGGATATTACTCAAGAGGTTTTTATTACAATATATAATAAGCTATATATGTACAATAAGAATTATAAATTTTTAAACTGGATACTGCAGATAGCGAGAAATAAATGCATAGATTATATAAGAAAATATAAAAGAATGTATGAATCGAACATAGATGACGAAATAAACATAAGATCTAAGGTAGGAATTCCTGAAGAATCGGCAGAATTTCAGGAAACAAAGAATAATGTGCTTAGATTTATTAAGGAGTTGGAGGAAGTAGATAGGCAGATAATTACACTGAAATATTCACTAGAAGTAACTTTTAAAGATATATCAGATGTTTTAGAAGTGAACGAATCTACTGTAAAGCGAAGGTACTATAGGGTTAGAGATAAATTCAAGGAATTTGTTCAGAGAAAGGGAGAGAGGTATAAAATATGAGATGCTCAGTATTTATAAAGAATTTGAATAGTTTCATTGAAGATGGGCTGCCCTATGATTTACATGACAGTATGAAAAAACATATGGAAAGCTGTAGTGACTGTAGAAATAAATACGAAACAGAAGAGTTCATAAATAATAATTTGAGACAGGCTTTTAGTATAGATGAAATTGATTTCAAAAGTTCGAGAGTAGAGATTATAAAAAATATTGATAAAAAGAGATATGGTAAAAGCCCAATTAAGAAACTTAGGTATCATATGGAAAAATATAAATCGGTCTACGGAATTTGTACTGCAGCTGTAATTTTTTTTATTTTAGTCATGCCATCAGTGTGGGGGAGCTTAAGAAGCAATCTAGGAGATTCGCTAGGTATAAATAAGTATAGTATAGGATCCTTTAATGCAATAAAAAATGTAGATAAAAAGCCTGGCAAAATATTGGCTAAGGAAATTATAGGGGACTATACGTTGGTTATTAAAAAATATACCAATTCGGGCGAAGTGGTTATGCAATTGGTGGATAACAAAGACAATGTAGTTTACAATGATAATCTGCAAAAGGATTTTGGACAAAAAATTAACTTTGACAATGAGTTTACAATACATGCAATTGACTACAATGGAGATGGGAAGCTAGAATTCGCAATTGGTCAACCTAATTCAGATACTGGATTATTTAGGTATATACTATACACTGTAGATAAAAATAAAATTGAAATTGTTAATTTTAATGTTATTATGCTGGTTGGAGAACACATCAAAGGGGAATATAGTCCTGTTTTAGAAAGTAACGGATACAATTCTTTAGTGATGACTTTATATAATGACGAAAATAGAGCCATAAAAATGCTATATATATGGGATAGAAAAGAAAAGCAGTATAGATTTGAGAGAGACCTAGCAGTGGGAGAAGATAGCAATAATGTAACAACATTTATAAAAAATATGCTTCCGAACAATATCTCCATTAAAGAGGCTACACCTTGGTTAGCGGCAGAAAATAATAAATATTTTGCATGTATAGAAGGAAAGGGTCCTGAGGGGAGAAAGGATGGTATTGGAAAAGTATACATAAGGGACTCTGATTCATCATCAATGTGGAGCTTAGATATTCCAGGTAAAGAGAAGGAACAATTATCGCCAACATATATACACTGGTTGGACAATGAAAGGTTATATGTAATCGTAGAGAATGATAAGAGTTCAGTACCAACTGGAGGAGCAGTATATATAGTAAACGTTGAGGATGGTAAGACTACTTTGTTTTATAAATCCATGAGCACGCAGGAGCAGATTTTATCCATTACTCAGAATGGGTATGCTTCGGAAATGATAATTAAAGTGTTTGAAGATGCTAATTTTAATAAATTTCATTTAGAACGGGTGACCAGTTCGCTAAGTAACCCTTCTGCTTCAAAGGCAGAGTTAATAAATTAATAATAAATTATGCCTGGTTAAGCAGCAGTGTTTATACCAGGCATAATTATTATAAAGTGAAAATTTATTATTAGACTATTATTTTCTATGTACTTTTAATATAATAAAGGTATAATTCAAATAAAATGTAAACAAAAGGTGAAAATATGAAAAAAACTAATAAACTATACCTTAAGGCTTTAGCTTATTATCAAAATGGATATATAGATAAGTCAATGGAAACTTGTGAAAGGTGTATAGCTTTAGATGTTAGAAATAATGGAGCTGTAGGGTTAAAAGGACTCTTATATTATCTAAAAGGAGATATAGATAATGCAAAAGCACTATGGAAACTTAACCTACAAGTAAATAAAGATGGTGCAGCGGAAAAGTATCTCCAAAATTTGAAGGAAGACGAAAAAAGATTAAAACTATATATTCAAGCTATTCAATATATTAATGACATCAAAATAAGTGAGGCTTTAGAGCTATTAAATGAATGTGATGAAAGTGATTTTAATAGAATAAATATAAGTAATGCTAAAACAGATTGCTATATAAAACTAGGAAGATACAATGAAGCAGAAAAGGAAATAGAAAAAGTACTGGGGTTAGATAAGTTCAATGATACTGCACTGACGAATAAACAGAGTCTCATACAGCTTGGAGTAGTAAAAAGGAATATTAGATTAAAACCAATAATATTAACCATTGCTATAGCTATTTTGATTGTGATAATTTTATATAATAAAAATTTAATATTTAGTACTATGAAAAAGGTAAACCTAAATATCAATCATAAGTCAAAAGAGACTACCAGTTCAAAGGCAAATAACGGTATTAATAAGCAGCAAAATGTTAAGGCTTCAAATAGCTCAGTAGGAAAGAAAGAAGCGCTTCAAAAGAATGATTCAGCACAACAAGTCCCGTTTCCTATCGATGAAGTCAAAAAAAGTATGTCTAGTAAGGACTATGAGAGTGTTTACAATTATTTGGTTTCTTGGAAGGGTAAGAATTTGGCAATTAACGACAAGGTTGTTTATGCGGATGGTGAAAAGCTCATAGAGGATGAGGGGATTGAGTTCTTCTATAAGAATGGATCAGCGGAGATAAGCAATAAAGATTTTGCTAAGGCGCAGGAAAGCCTGAAAAAGGCATATGAATATGGAAGTAAAAGCTATTTATATCCCCATATAATTTATTTTTTAGGGGAGAGTTTTAAGGCATCAGGAGATATTGAAAATTCATTGAAATATTATGAACAATATGATAGTCAGTACAGCAACGGGGATTATGAAGAAACAGTTTTATATGATCTTGCAATTATGTATAAGGATGTTGATATAAATAAATCAAAGCAATATGCTCAGAAGCTTACAAGCTCATTTCCAAATTCCATATATAACAATACTAATATTAAGCAAATTTTATCAAATTAAATTCACAGAAACACAATCTTCAACATATATAGCTTTTAATTTGGATATCCTATATTAAGTATTAAATTTTAATTTTCTGCTGATTTTTTACAAAATATAATATATAATAATTATTAGTTAATACTAGTTAGATTATTGACCAATTTATTTGGTATTGTTTGGAGGAGATTGTTATGATAAAAGAAGCTCAAGATTTAAGTTTTAATGAAGAGATAAATGGTTCAGATGTTCCAGTAGTTGTAGACTTTTGGGCTCCATGGTGCGGACCATGTAAAATGTTAGGACCAGTTATTGAAGAATTATCAAATGAGTTGGATGGAAAAGTTAAGTTTTTAAAGGTTAATGTGGATGATAATCCAGTAACCTCACAAACTTATAAAATAGCAAGTATACCAACTGTTATGGTATTTAAAGGCGGAAATGTTGTAGAAACTTTAGTTGGTTTTAGACCAAAGCAAGCTATTCAACAAATGGTTGAAAAACATATTTAATAAGATTAATTTCTTATAATTTTTGTGTATAGAAAACATAGGCATGTAGCAAAAAATGACTACATGCTTTATTTTATCCGATGATGAGGTGGAAGGTAATGAGTGATAGAATTGATGTGGCTGTAATTGGAAGTGGACCAGCAGGCTTGTCAGCAGCTATAAATGCAAAGATTAGAAATAAGAGTGTAATAGTCTTTGGTTATGAAAATTTGAGCAATAAGCTGGTTAAGGCTCCGAAGATAAATAACTACCTTGGATTTTATGATATTAGTGGTGAGGAATTAAAAGAAAAGTTTAAAAACCACATAGAAGCAATGGAGATAGCTATTACAAAGGAAAGAATAAATGCTGTGTATGCTATGGGTGAATATTTTACATTGATGGTAAATGAAAAGATGTATGAAGCAAAAACAGTAATAATAGCATCAGGTATGGAATTTACAAAGCCTCTAAAGGGTGAGGAAGAATTCTTAGGCAGAGGTGTTGGTTACTGTGCTACTTGTGA
Source organism: Bacillota bacterium (assembly GCA_030706015.1). Classification (GTDB taxonomy): domain Bacteria; phylum Bacillota; class Clostridia; order Clostridiales; family Clostridiaceae; genus JAUZPI01. Next base: position 68,219 of record JAUZPI010000007.1, on the reverse strand, counting down.
TGCACCTTTATACAGAGGAAAAACAGTTACCATAATAGGTCACAATAGAGAGGCAGAAGAGGAAGCAAACTATGTAAGTGAGTTAGCAGCTAAGGTTTACTATGTTCCAATGTATGAGACGAACTATGAGTTAAATAGTAACATAGATATAATAAAAGATAAACCAATTGAAATTGTTGGTGAGGATATGGTTAACAAAATTGTTCTAAAAAGCACAGAAATTGATACAGATGGAGTATTTGTTTTAAAGGACAGTGTGTCACCAGATCAGTTGGTACCAGGATTAGAAATAGAGAACGGACATATCAAAGTTGATAGAAGCATGAAAACCAACATTCAAGGATGTTTTGCAGCTGGAGATTGCGTCGGAATACCTTATCAGTATATGAAAGCTGTAGGCGAAGGGCAAGTGGCAGCTTTAAGTGCGGTTTCATATATTAGCTCAAATCATCTATAAAAATTAATTAAAAGCATGTAGTGTTTTATTATGTACTAAACAAATTTAAATTAACACTACATGCTTTTGTACTTATGTTTTATTTTGCCTAAAGTTAAATTACCTATAATCTACAAAAAATACGTGATTGCCTATAACTCTAATGTTTTCCTTTTTTATATTTTTCATCCAAGAGGATGTTGATATCCTTGGGTTATAGAAGAATAGAGCAGAGGGTGTAGGATCTTTTCCGTCTATTGCATCATAAACTGCCTGATAACAAGTTTTATCAGGGGATGCATTTACTCTGCCGTTTTTCACACAAGAAAAAGCATTTTTTTGTGTTATCACTCCTTCAACTGTTTTTGGGAACTTTGGGTTCTCCAGTCTGTTTAGAATAACTGAAGCAACAGCTATTTTGCCTTCATATGGTTCTGCATTACTCTCGGCATAAACAACACGAGCCATTAAATCTATATCTTTATTTGTCATATAGAATTTTCTGCCAGAAGCATTAAAGACCTGAACAGCGTCTGCTTTTTCGTTGTACAGGTTTTTTACTTCTCTATCGCTAGTTGTTACTACCTTATATGGTTTTGTTATTTCTATATTTGTAGATTGTGCATTAACATTCATATTTAATAAAGGCAAAATACTCAAAGTACACAAAAAAGACTTAGCCCAAATACTTTTATACATTTATTTTCCTCCCTTTTATTACGAGGTTAGCTGACGGGTTCGGTAAAGGCATAACCTACGCTTAAAACAAAAAAAGCGATTCACCCCAAAAGTTGGTTTCCCCGTTTAATAAGAATTAGGCTAATCATAGTATTACTCTTATTTTAAAAATAATACATAGCTTGAAAAAAAATCTTTAAAAACAAACCTTGTCATTAAATGGGTTATTTTGAGAACTTGTTTGATACAATTCTCAATAAAAATTATAATTTACTATAAATAAAGTTTTTATTCATTTGTTTTGAAAATTTATTAGATAATAATTAATGTAAAAATAAGCTCTCTACTTGCAAGTAGAGAGCAAAATGATAAGTACTATTTGATTATATACCTGTATACCAATCTCTTGTATTAAGTTTATTTAAAACCTTCTGAACACCTTCGATTTCTTCTACAGCGTTAATTATCTTTTTTATTTCTTCCTCATCTTTAGTATACCCATTAACTACTACTTTTCCTTTATTTACGAGACAAGTAACATCCCATACGTCTAAGCCTAAAAGCCTTAATTTATCTGTTATCTTATTGGCAATGGTTACATCTTCAGCCTTTGTTACTACCTCTATGTTATTTACCACAGTTCTTATACCAAAGGTTTTTGATGCTTCACTTAGTGCAAGCTTTCTGTCAGCTTCACATTCCACAGAACCTATTAATAACGCCGAACCACCTCTAACCTTGCCGCTTACTCCTTTAATTCTATCGGCATGAATACTTTCTTTTAAGGTTTTATTTAGTAAGGTTTCTGCTTCTTTGTCGCTCATACCTCCGTCTAGCGAAATAGTTATATGATTTTCAACATCATGTACTCCCGGAGTACTTTTTGCTATTTTTTCAGCTTTTTCTCTTTCTGCTAATACATTTACAAAGCCGGTAAGTATTATTCTATCACCAACAGCACTAATGGTTATATCTTTTGATGTATCTGGCATAGATAATTTGATATCAGCTTCAACTTTATCGGAGATTGAAATAGTATTATTAGCCATATGAAGCATCTCCTTTCAAATTTTCATAAGCAAATCAATATATTTGCAATATTATTTTTCCCCAATAGAAAGGTAATAAACCTGAATTATTTTACAACAATTCGCTAAAAATTTGCCTATTGATAATAACAATAGTGTATAATTGTAAATATAAAATAAGTTAAGAACTTAATGTGTAGAATATATTAAAGCAACAAGTATTTGAAAGAAAGGATGGTGAAGCTGGTGGAAATTATTAACGAAATATTCAGCGCAATCAAGAGTATGAATGTATGGTCTCTATTAGATATTGCTGTAGTATCATACATATTTTACAAAATTTATACTTTAATAAAGGAAACCAGAGCCGTACAACTTTTGAAAGGAATTCTACTTATACTTTTACTTATACCCATAAGTAATGTACTTCACCTTACTATGCTAAACTGGATACTTGAAAGAACAATAACAATAGGAGTATTATCTATTATAATCATATTTCAACCGGAAATAAGAAGAGCCTTAGAGCATATTGGAAGAAGTGCTTTTACAGATAGGCATGTATTAGAGGATGAACAAGTAATTGACAAAGTAATTACAGAAATTGTTAACGCTGTTGATAGTTTGGCGTATACAAAGACTGGTGCTTTGATAGTTATTGAACAAAGAACCGGACTTGAGGACATTATTTCAACAGGTACCAAGATGGACGCAATTGTAACAGCAGCATTACTTGAAAATATTTTTGTAGTAAATACACCGCTTCATGATGGTGCTACAATAATTAGACATGATAGGATTGCAGCCGCAGGTTGCTTTTTACCTCTTAGCACTTCTTATGAAATTAGTAAGAAATTAGGAACCAGACATAGGGCTGCCATTGGTATATCAGAGAATTCAGATGCTTTAATAATAATAGTATCTGAAGAGACTGGTATGGTATCTCTAGCGGTAAACGGAAAGCTTTCGAGAAATTATAGTATGGATAAATTAAAGGATATCTTAGTAAGGATAATAAAGAGCAGAAAGGATAGAAAAATACCTTTTAGGAAGAAGGTGACAGGATGGCTTCAAAAACTTCGCAACATATAGTACCCAAGATATGCTGTGTGATAGCAGCTTTTTGTTTATGGCTTTACATATATAACTGGGAAAACCCCATAAAAACTTACAAAATATCAGATGTACCTGTAGAACTTATAAATACTGATGCGCTTACACAAAGCAGACTTTGTGTATCCCCAGGGCAAACTTTGAAAATAACTTTAAATATTAGAGGTGGTGTATCTGATACACTTAGATTAAAAGCTGATGACTTTAAGATAGTTGCAGATATGAGTGCATATGCAGTAAAAAAAGGAGAGAACAGGATACCTGTTCAGATAGTTCATTATCCCGTGAATGTTAATGTATTAAATGGTGATAATATGCTAGTAGATGTAAACTTAGATACTTTAAGTGAGAAAACAATGCCTAAGAAAATTAAGGTGGAAGGACATCCTAAAGAAGGATATCATGCCTTAGAACCAGAGGATACAGACAATAATGTAGAAATAAGTGGTGCAGACCAAAATGTAAAAAAAGTAAAAAGTGTGGTGGCATCAGCTAATATAGATAATCTAGATACAGATTTTCAGATGAGTGTACCTCTTCAAGCAGTAGATGAAAGTGGTAAGGTAGTTAATGATATAAAAATAAAGCCAGAATCAACACAGGTTATAGTTCCCATAAAAAGAGTAAAAAGTGTAAAAATAAATGTTAAAACCGTAGGAACTATTAGCAGCACATTAAATCTGAAAAATGTAACGCCTATGCAAACAGTAGTAGACCTAATTGGAACTACCAGTGCATTAGAAAAAATTGATTCTGTAGATACTGAACCTATTGATTTAGGCAAGATTACAGCTAGTAAGGTTATATCAGCCAATTTGATACTGCCAAGTGGTGTAGGTACTTTAAATGCTGCAGGAAGTATAGATGTAAGAATAGAAATTGGAAATATAATTAATAAGAATGTTAGCGTTCCAATAGTTGTTAAGAATTTATCGAATACATTAAATGCAGTTATTAGCAGCAGTAATGTTTCTGTAGTAGTTTCAGGTGATGAAGCATATATAAACAACTTGAAATCTAGTGACATAAGCTGCTATGTAGATTTAAACTCTTTTCAAGAAGGTACATATACATTACCAGTAAACCTAACCCTGCCAGATAACATAAAAAAAGTTTCAATAAGCCCAGAATCAGTAAATGCAACAATAACTAAAAAACAATAATAATCTTTACTTATAAAAGGAGCAGAATAATATGCCTATTAGAATAAATAACTTAGTATTAGATATTGAGGATAGTATTGAAATAGTAAAAGCAAAAGCAGCAAAGAAGCTTAGAATTTCTGAAAGTGAAATAAAACAATTTAAAATATTGAAGGAATCTATAGATGCAAGAAAGAAGAATTCTATAAAGTTTACCTATGCTGTTGAAGTAAGCTGCAATAATGAAAAGAAGCTGGTAAATAGGATAAATGATAAAGATATAAGACTTGAAGAAGAAAAATATAGAGAAGAGTTTCAACTTGGAAATAAAAAATTAAATAATAGACCAGTTGTAATTGGTATGGGACCTGCGGGAATGCTAGCAGGTCTTTTGCTGGCTAAAAAGGGGTATAAGCCTTTAATTATTGAAAGAGGGCAAAAGGTAGAGGAAAGAACTAATTCAGTAAGCCAGTTCTGGAGTACAGGAAATTTAAATTTAGAGTCCAATGTTCAATTTGGAGAGGGTGGTGCGGGAACCTTTTCTGATGGTAAATTAACAACTAGAATAAAGGATGTAAGATGTGATTTCGTACTAGAGGAGTTTGTAAAAGCAGGAGCTCCCGAAGAAATACTATACTCTGGTAAACCTCATATAGGAACTGATATATTAAAGGATGTTGTTAGAAATATAAGGAACGAAATAATTAAATATGGTGGAGAGGTACTCTTTAATAGTAAACTTGAGGATATAAAGACTTATAACGGACACATAAAATCAATAAAGGCCAATGGAAATGATATACCTTGTGAAGCATTAATTATTGCAATAGGGCATAGTTCAAGAGATACATATAAAATGCTTCTAGATAGAGGTGTATCCATGGATGCAAAACCCTTTGCTATTGGTGTAAGAATAGAGCATCTACAAGCTATGATAGATGAAAATCAATATGGTAAATTTGCAAATCATCCAAGATTAAAAGCGGCTGATTATAGATTAGCTCATTCCAGTAAACATTACAATAGATCTGTGTACAGCTTCTGCATGTGTCCTGGAGGTGAAGTAGTAGCTGCTGCTTCTGAAGAAGGACGATTGGTTACTAACGGTATGAGTTATTTTGCTAGAGATATGAAAAATGCAAATTCAGCTTTGGTAGTATCTGTTGGACCAGAGGATTTTGGAGGCAGTTCACCTTTAAGTGGTATGGAATTTCAGAGGCATTATGAAGCATTAGCTTATAAATTAGGGGCTGATGCTGGAAAATATCATGCACCAGTGCAGTTAGTAGGAGATTTTTTAGAAGATAGAGTTAGTAAAAGAATAGGTGAAATAACACCATCCTATAGACCTGGATATGAATTTAGAGATTTGAGACAGTGTCTGCCTAAGGAAGTTATAGAGGTTCTGAAGGAAGGATTGCTGGATTTTGATAGAAAAGTAAATGGGTTCGCTGCAAAGGATGCTGTACTGACAGGAATAGAAACGAGAACTTCTGCACCAGTTAGGATGCCAAGAGGGGAAAATCTTCAAAGTATATCTGTCAGAGGACTTTATCCTGCTGGTGAAGGGGCTGGATATGCAGGAGGTATAGTATCAGCGGCAGTGGATGGATTAAAAGCAGCTGAAAGTATAATGAGAGAATATTCACCTATACTATAAGATATCAGATAAATAATAATGCATTACTGAATTTTCTGAAAAAGTAAGCTTATATACAAAAGTTTGGTACAATATATTTACAGATAGTTAAAGTCAGGATTGTGAAAAAATATACAAAGTAAATTACTAAAGGAAGCGATTCTACAAAAAGTTATTTTACAGATAATTTTTTATAGAATCGCAAAAATATAAAAAAGAGGTGCTATAAATGATTAAAAGTTTTAATGAGATCCTAGATAAAGTTAGAAGTAGAGACATAAAAACAGTAGCAGTAGCAGTAGCTCAAGATGAACCAGTATTAGAGGCAGTAAGAGATGCTAAGAACAATGGAATAGCAAATGCTATATTAGTTGGAGACAAGGAAGAGATAACTTCAATAGCATTAAAAATAGGAATGAACGTAGAAGACTTCCAAATCATTCATGAGCCAAATCCTAAAAAAGCTGCACTTAAGGCTGTTGAATTGGCTTCAAAGGGTGAAGCAGATATGGTTATGAAAGGTTTAATTGATACTGCAAACTTTTTAAGAGCTGTATTAAACAAAGAAGTAGGACTTAGAACAGGAAAACTTATGTCACACGTAGCTGTATTTGAAACAGAAGCTTTTGACAGACTACTGTTCTTAACGGACGTTGCTTTCAATATGTATCCAGAATTTAAAGATAAAATTCAAATCATAAACAATGCAGTTGAAGTTGCACATGCAATAGGAATAGATAAACCAAGAGTAGCTCCAGTTTGTGCGGTTGAAGTTGTTAATCCAAATATGCCAGCTACATTAGATGCTGCAATGCTTGCAAAGATGAATGAAAGAGGACAAATCAAAGGATGTGTAATTGATGGACCATTATCCTTAGACATAGCTTTATCAGAAGAAGCTGCAGAACATAAAAACGTTGGGGGTCCTGTAGCCGGAAAAGCAGACATATTAATGCTACCAAACATAGAAACAGGTAATGTAATGTATAAGACATTAACATATACTACAAATTCAAAAAATGGATGTCTACTTGTAGGAACATCTGCACCAGTTGTTTTAACTTCAAGAGCAGACAGTCATGAAACTAAAATGTATTCAATAGCACTTGCATCATTAGTTGCAGATTTAAAATAAAATTTCACATAAACTAAAATTTACAATAGATAAATATTAAGGGGGCAGGGAGAGCATGAAAAGATTATTAATAATTAATCCAGGTTCAACATCAACTAAAATCGGGGTATACGAGGATACTAATCAAGTTTTAGAGGAAACTTTAAGACATTCCTCAGAGGAAATAGGAAGATATGCTACTATATATGATCAATTTAATTTCCGTAAAGAAGTTATACTAAATGTACTGAAGGAAAAGAATTTTGACATTAAGACTCTTGATGCAGTAGTAGGAAGAGGCGGACTTTTAAAACCAATAGTAAGCGGTACATATGCAGTTAATGAAGCTATGTTAGAGGATTTAAAGGTTGGGGTTCAAGGACAACATGCTTCAAATCTAGGTGGAATAATTGCAAATGAAATAGCAAAAGAATTAGGAGTACCATCATTTATAGTTGACCCAGTTGTTGTTGACGAATTAGATGATGTTGCAAGAATATCAGGAATTCCTGAAATTGAAAGAAAGAGTATATTCCATGCATTAAATCAAAAAGCAGTTGCTAAAAGATATGCAAAAGAAAATGGCAAAAACTACGAAGAAATAAATTTAATTGTTACTCACATGGGTGGAGGTACATCAGTAGGTGCTCATAAGGCAGGAAGAGTTGTTGATGTAAATAATGCTCTAGATGGAGAAGGTCCATTCTCACCTGAAAGAAGCGGAGGAGTTCCAATAGGAGATTTAGTTAAACTTTGCTTTAGCGGTGAATACACTCATGATGAAATTAAAAAGAAAATCAATGGTAAAGGTGGAACAGTTGCTTACCTTAACACAAATGATTTTAGAGAAGTAGCAGCTGCAGCAGAAAAAGGCGAAGAAAAAGCTGTATTAATTTATGATGCTTTTATATACCAAATAGCAAAAGAAATAGGTAAATGTGCAGCAGCTTTAGAAGGAAAAGTTGATGCAATACTTTTAACAGGTGGAATTGCATACAATAAGTTAGTAACTGAAAAGATTTCAAAGAAAATTAACTTCATTGCTCCGGTAGTTATTTATCCAGGAGAAGATGAACTTTTAGCATTAGCTGAAGGCGGTCTTAGAGTTCTTAATGGAGAAGAAGAAGCAAAACAATATTAATTTTTCAGCACTGAAATAAATATAACAGCTCACAATATAAAGTATAAGTATATTGTGAGCTGTATTTTTTTACAAAATAGCTATCTACAAAATTAATATTAAAGATGATATAATAACATGTGACATAATATAATATATGAAATAGTAAAGTGAGGTAAAAATAATGGGCAGAATGTTTGGTACCGATGGAGTAAGAGGTATTGCAAATAAGGAATTAACACCGGAGTTAGCATACAAATTAGGTAGAGCAGGAGCATATGTATTAACTCAAGGGGCTCATAAGCCTAAAATTTTAGTTGGTTTGGATACGAGAATATCCGGAGATATGCTAAGTACTGCTTTAGTTTCAGGAATACTTTCAGTAGGAGCAGGTGTAATATTTGCCAATGTTATTCCTACGCCAGCGGTAGCTTATCTTACAAGAAAATATGGAGCGGATGCAGGAGTTGTTATATCAGCTTCACATAATCCAGTAGAATATAACGGAATAAAGTTCTTTGATGGCAAAGGACTTAAACTATCAGATGAATTAGAAGATAAGATTCAAGCTGTAATTGAAAGCAATTTTGAAGGAGTTCCTTCCCCAGTAGGCGGAGAGGTTGGAAGAAGAGTATTTGAAGAATCAGCGCTAGAAGATTATGTAGAATTTGCTAAGAGTACAATAGATGTTGATCTAAAGGGACTTAGAGTAGCTCTTGATTGTGCTAATGGTGCGGCTTATAAATCAGCGGTTAGGGCTTTCAGAGAACTAGGTGCTGAAGTTGTGGTTATTAATAATGACCCTGATGGAGTTAATATCAATGAGAAATGTGGTTCTACCCACCCAGAAGAACTAATGGACTATGTTGTTAGAAAGCAGTGTCATTTAGGTCTTGCCTTTGATGGAGATGCAGATAGATGCCTTGCAGTAGATGAAAAGGGAAACCTTATTGATGGAGATCATATAATGGCTATTTGCGCAGCTAATTTAAAACAACAGGGTAGATTAACCAAGAATGTCCTTGTAACTACAATCATGAGTAACATGGGATTATTCATAGCAATGAATAAGGAAGAAATAGATACTGTTAAAACTAAGGTTGGAGACAGATATGTACTTGAAGAAATGCTCAAGGAAGGTTATGCTATTGGTGGTGAGCAGTCAGGACATATAATATTCCTAGAACACAATACTACAGGTGATGGACTTGTAACTGCATTGCAATTATCAGCTATTGTAAAGAAAACTGCAAAATCACTATCACAGCTGGCATCTATGATGAAACAACTTCCTCAAGTGCTTGCAAATGCTGTGGTTCCGAATGATAAGAAGAACATCTATTTAGATGACAAAGAGATAGTAGATAAAATAACTGCAATTGAAGAAAAGCTTCATGGCTGTGGAAGAGTCCTTATAAGACCATCAGGTACAGAGCCTTTGGTAAGAGTTATGCTGGAGGGAGAAAATCAGAAGGAACTTGATGAAATGGCACATAGCCTTGCTAAATTTATAGAATATAAAGCTAATAAATAAGTTATATAATAAAGACAGAACACAAGCTGATAAATTCATTGTGTTCTGTCTTTTTGCTCATGGTTTGTGGAGCATATTAACTTGTGATTGTTTTTTTGCTAAATAAAATATTTTTAATAATTAAAGATGCTGCAAGGACTAATATACCCATACCAGCAAGTATTCCTCCGCAGTATAAAAAGTATCTAAAATAATCCTTTAAGATAGCGGTAATCATTAGGTTCAGATTTGGTATACCTGTATTTATATTTTTAACAATACTAGATGAAATACCAATAAATGAAAGGAGAATAGCAATAAAGCCACCAGTCATAAACGAGCAGGCAAGCCAGATTAGAAAAGAAAAAATATCTTTTCTTTTTATAATTAGTAAGGCAAAAGACAATATAATTAATGTGCAAATCAAGGTGTTTTTATATAAATATAACCTATATAAAGCTGCTCTAGCTGATTGAAAGTTTTGGGAGTTAATTATTGTAGTCAAGTCAGTTGTATAAGATGCGCTATTGCTGACGTTTGAGTTTGCATTGTTTACTCCGTTATTTATATTTATATATGGTAGATTATTGGTTTTATAAAGCATATAATTTAGAAAACCTTTAGTAGCTCCTTGAACTTGAAGTTTTATATAATCCAATGTGATTATGCTGGAAAAAATGTTTTCGGGCAAATTGTAAGTTTTTGCTAAACTACCCAAGTTCTTTTTTGCTACATCCTGAATATACGAATATAGTTGATATTTTTCAAATTTATCAATATAGAAATTATAATTATAGAAAACTTTGTTGGTAAAATAAGAACACTGCAGGAGTACTAAATTTATAGTTATTAGTAAACTCAACAGTAATGAAAATGTTAACTTAATCGCCTTCATATTATTAATTCCGTCCTCCACAATATCAATTCTTTAACGGTTACTACGACCAGACGTATATAAAAATAAAACCCAATATAGTATACATATTAATATTATATCCTAGTTTATATCATTTAGACCTAAAAAAGTTTCGTAGTATTTGCGAAAAATATTTGCAGCTGCAAATAAAAATAGACCTCATATCTTTTATAGATTTGAGCTCTATTTTCATAGCCTAGTTAGGCCCTAATTTCTTTTTTGTTACTTAATAACATACCAGCAATAAATATAACTAGTCCTATTATTGAAATATAAATACTTGGTGTTAGCATGCTTTGAAGAAAGTCACGTATTATAGTTCCAACTATCAACTGTAATTTAGGGGCACTCAATGCTAAATTGTTCATAAAACCTGAGTGTATTAATAATGCACAAGGGATTAAAATCATTAAACCACCTGCAATCAAAGAAGCTGAGAACCACCTAAAAAATGATAAAATATCTTTCCGTTCAAGAATAAGCAATACAATTATTAGGGCTACTAATATTCCTGTCAACGGACCTTCTGCCGAATATACTTTATATGCATAAGATCTAGCTTTTTCAAATGATTGAGAACCAGCAAAGCTATTAAGATTAACAAGATAAACCTCATTCTTCATTACATTTGCTGTCTGCGATTTTATATTGTTTATTTCTGCTTTGCTTGAATCATCTAAAGCAACATTTGCTGTAGCAAGAAAAGTATCAATATTTTTATTAAAGGCAGAAGAATAATCATTTATATCTGATAAAGGAAATTTATGTGTTTTATATTTCATATAATCTAATATACTAACCGTATATTGATTTACTTTATTTTCAATTGAAGTTTTATTATATATTCCATCAAAAATACTCTGTGGTAAATTACATTCTCTTTGAATATTTCCTAAGTCTGACGAAATAGACTGATTGATAAAAGAATATAAACCAAGTGTACTGAATCTAGCTGTATAATAGTTTTCATTCAATAGTTTATTGTGACTGAATATTGAAATTTGCAGAGCAAATATATCTAAAACCATGAATAGGCTTAATAGAAATACAAAAAATGCTTTAAGTTTTTTCATAGTCAAACATCACTTACCTTCTTAATTTATTTTATTTGTATCTGTAGAACTTACAAATTCAGTCATAACAATATATCTTTTAGGAGCATGACCGATATAATTAAATGGATAACAAGTATATAATGTCAGCATTTGCTTATCAGATTTTATAATGGCAGTTGTATCATCAGGGGTTACTATTCTGGTTTTATATACTTTATAGGTATATTTTCCGTACTTGGTTTCAATTGTTATATTATCACCAATTTTTAAGTCTCCAAGATTTCTAAACATAGTGTCACGATGTGCATCTAATACTATGTTTCCCACTTGTCCCGGTATAGGGGTAGATGAATCGTGGCCAACACCTTTTGCTAGATTTTCCTGATCATCACCTTCGATGATAGGGTAATTTAACGAAATTGAAGGGATAATTAAGGTGCCAAGCTGATCACCATTTCTAGGATATTCCACTTTTTTATTATTAATAGTTATCTTTTTTATTGGAGTGTTAGTCGAAGGTTTATTAACAATAACTTTACTTACGAAATAAGTTTGTTTTATTAAATTCCAACCAGCAAAGGTTATTAATGCAATTCCGCATAATAAAAGAAAGATAGGAATTCCAAATAGAATTCCTTTCTTTCCTCTGCTGGAGTTTTTGCTGGTTGAGTTTATAAGTCTTCTACTCATTAGCAAATCTCCTTATGTTTTATTTTAGTTGTTAGCAACAGCTTGTCTTCTTTTTGAAACAACAAGAGTACTAGCTGAAACTATTACTAATAATGCTCCAAGAGCAGCTAAGTTTCCATAGTTAGTTCCAGTTGTGTTTGCAGCTGCTCCAGTTGTACCAGATGCATTTGCAACAGTAAGAGCTCCTGTGCTTGATATAGTAGCCACAGTGTTTCCGCTAGCATCTTTTGCTACGAAAGAACCATCAGAATTCTTTGTAACAGTAAGACCAGCATCAGTAGCAGCAGTTTTTATAGCAGCAGCAACTTGAGCTTTTGTAGTAGAATCTAATTTGTTGTAATCATCAACAGATTTTACTCCAGCAGCTTTAACAACACCTATTTCAGTTACTATAGCATCTAGATTGCTAGAAGATATAGTATTGTTGTTTAGGTAAGTTTGAACTTGGCTGATATAGTCTGAAGATACACCAGCATTTGTAAGAGCAGTAATAACGTCAGAATTTGATGCTGCAAAAGCAGTAACAGAAGTTCCAACTACTAATGAAGCTGTAACTAATGCAGTTAATAATTTTTTGCTAAGTTTCATCACATAAACCTCCTTTGATTATATATAAATACAATGATATTTTATCATTTATTATTTGTGAATACAATAAAAAGGTAAATAAATAGAAAAAATAAATTAATGTAATATTATATATTTTTTAATAAAATAAATATTTTTTCCACGAAAATAGCTAAACTATTACATAAAAACATATAGGTTATTATTAATACCAAAGATAAACAGGTTGACTTGGACATGCATTGAAAATATAATATAATGGTAATTATATATTAATATAGAATTAACATAAAGGAGGTGGAAATAAGCGGAACACAGTTTGTTTTTTAAAATATTCAATATACTGTGGTTCATTTATCTATACTTTAATATATAATGATAGTAAAAGCGCCAGAACTTGAGTGTTTTAACCAAATCACAGATTTGGAGGAATGCTTAAGTTGACGAGGATGGGGAGTATCGAATCTTCGGCGGATGCCCCACGGTATCGCACTACCGTAAGCGATTGATAAAACCAGGAAGCGATTCTTGGGACAAAATCAATCTGGTGTTAAAACCTAAAATAATATAGGAGCATAGCTGAGGGTTTATAATTTATTGAGACAGTTTTTTTCTGCTGTGCTTTAAATTAATGATGCATTTATATAAATGTACCCGCAGTTAATATGTTCCTGAAAAATGAAAGGAAGATTGAATTATGTGCGGAATAGTTGGATATACAGGTAAAAGAGAGGCGTCAGGAATCCTAGTAGAGGGATTAGCCAAATTAGAATATAGAGGATATGATTCAGCAGGTATAGCCGTTATCGACAATAATAAAATAAACGTTAGCAAGGTTAAGGGAAGACTTGCAAATCTTGAAGCTCAATTAAGTGAATCACCAATACAAGGGGTTGTGGGTATAGGCCATACTAGATGGGCAACACATGGAGCGCCATCAGTTACTAATTCACATCCACACACAAATGAAAATGGAACTATAGCAGTAGTTCACAATGGAATCATTGAAAACTATTTAGAACTACGAGAATGGTTAAAAGAAAAAGGATATAATTTTGTATCAGAAACAGATACTGAAGTGGTACCTCATTTAGTGGACTATTTCTACAATGGAAATCTTTTAGAAGCAGCAATGAAGGCGGTTGAAAAACTTGAGGGAAGCTATGCACTAGGAATAGTAAATGTAAATGAGCCAGATAAAATAGTTGCTGTAAGAAAAGACAGCCCACTTATAGTTGGCTTAAAGGACGGAGAAAACTTTATAGCTTCAGATATACCAGCTGTATTAAATGAAACAAGACAGGTTTACCTATTAGAGGATAACCAATTTGTTGTGTTAACAGCAAGTAGTGTTGATATTTATTCAGCTGATGGACAAAAAATCGAAAAAGAAGTTTATCATGTAACTTGGAATGCTGATGCTGCAGAAAAGGGTGGATATGACCACTTCATGTTAAAAGAAATACATGAGCAGCCAAAGGTTATAAAGGATACAATGACTTCAAGAATAATGCTTGGAGAAGAAATTAAGCTAGATAAAATCACTCTAACAAAAGAACAAATAGATAATATAGATAAGGTATATATAGTTGCTTGCGGAACTGCATACCATGCAGGAATTGTAGGTAAATATGTTATTGAGAAATTAGCAAGAATTCCAGTAGAAGTTGATATAGCTTCAGAATTTAGATATAGAGATCCAATAATAAATGAAAAGACTTTAATGATAGTTGTAAGTCAATCAGGAGAAACAGCAGATACTTTAGCAGCATTAAGATTAGGTAAGTCAAAAAATGCAAGAGTTATAGCTGTGACTAATGTAGTTGGAAGTACAGTATCAAGGGAAGCAGATGATATATTATACACTTGGGCTGGACCGGAAATTGCAGTTGCTTCAACAAAAGCATATACAACTCAGCTTATAGCAATGTATATAATAGCTTTATTCCTTGCTAAGAATAAAGAAACCGTAAGCGATAGCCAAATAGAAGAAATTAAGGAAGCAATGATTGGTTTACCAAGCTTAGTTGAAGATGCACTTAACCATAAGGACAATATTAAGAAATTTGCAAAGGAATTTGCAAAGGAAACTGATATGTTCTTCCTTGGAAGAGGTCTTGACTATGCAGTAGCAATGGAAGGATCATTAAAGCTTAAAGAAATATCATATATTCATTCAGAAGCATATGCTGCTGGTGAACTTAAGCATGGACCTATAGCTTTAATAGAGGATGGAACTGTTGTTATAGCATTAGCTACACAGGAAGATCTATTTGATAAGATGGTAAGTAATATAAAAGAAGTTAAGACAAGAGGAGCTCACGT
Organism: Bacillota bacterium; assembly: GCA_030706015.1. GTDB lineage: Bacteria > Bacillota > Clostridia > Clostridiales > Clostridiaceae > JAUZPI01. The sequence goes on along the minus strand of JAUZPI010000007.1, from coordinate 52,883 downwards.
AGCTGCATTAGCACTAGAAGGAAACCAAACTATAGAAAAGACAGTTGATGCTGTACTGTATCTTCCAAAGGTAATGCCATTATTAGCTCCAGTAGTATCAGTTGTGCCATTACAATTATTATCCTACTACATGTCCATAGAAAAAGGCTGCGACGTTGATAAGCCAAGAAATTTAGCTAAATCAGTTACGGTTGAGTAGGATTAAGAGATAATTAAGGTTCATTCTACCAAAATTCTTATTTGAATTTAAAAAGATTAATATATATAGTATGTACAGAAGCGGGGATTTTTAATCAAAGATCCCCGCTTTTCTATAATGTTAAAGCCAAAAAGTATTATTAGTTTTAAAAAATTTTTAATATCTTAAAAGCATAGTACATATAGTCCAGTGAATTCCAACTGACCAAAGACAAACAATATCTCCTCTTTTTATTCTGCCAGTTTTGATTCCTTCATACATTGATATAAAAGGACTGCTTGTACCTGTATAACCATACTCGTCCCCTATATAAATAAATTTATCTATATCTTCACCTAATTTCTCTGCACCAAGCTCCCCGAAAACTTTTGCATATTGAGAAAAACAATAAGCTTTAATACCTTCGTTGTTAAGTTTATTTCTATCCAATAATGTTTTGATTGTTTCCACTGCATGATCAATTACGAAGGAACCATCAAAAGGTGTCCAGTCTATTTTTATATCTCTAACATTTAAATCACTTTCGTAAATCTTTGACATACCACAAGCGGGATATTTAACTAAGTCCCAAGTAGCACCGTCGCTCTTGGACATACCATCTAAAAAACCGTATTTTTCATCATCTTCTTTTTTTTCTAATATAATCGCAGCTGCAGCGTCACCGAAATTAGGATATGTCATCTCATCATCTTTTCTACAATGCAATGAAGAATAATCAGAACCAATAATCAAAGCTCTTTTCACATAAGGATTTCCTAACATAGTTCTTGAAGTATTTTCAACTGCTAGTAGCATACCAGCACAATTTGCATTAGTATCCATACACATAGCTGTTTCTTTCCCATTGATTGCATTATGTACTATTAAAGCTTGACTTGGAAATGTGTATTCAGGAAGTTGAGAAGAAAATAAAACCATATCTATATCGCTACCTTTTAAGTTTGCACTTTCCAAAGCTTTTTTTGCAGCTTCGATTCCCATGGTAAGTGTGTTCTCATTTTCATTATCTATTACATATCTTTTGTTTCTTCCAAATGCCTCTAGTAAGCTAGAAATGTCTTTTCCTTGCTTTTTAAAGTGTTCAAGATAAAAATCATTATATACCGGTTTCTCAGGATGATAAACCTCAATTGCCTTAATTCTTATGTTCTCCATTTAACATTTTCCCCCTTTAATATTCTTAAAATTTAATTTATAGATAGACAACAACTTTTTAGAGGTTATCTATAACTCATAGAAATTTAAGTTAATTATTTATATATGATCACATGAATATTTATGTATGGTATACCTAAGTACTGCAAAGGTGTAGATGAAGATATTTGGAGTATTATGCAAATTTAAATGACCATAAATAAAAAAGTCTTATTTTGTCGAATAAAAACTGATAGGGTGTGTGTAGTATTATCCTGTTAAGGATTATTATACAAAAATAAACATAAAGTGTCAATTTAAAACATATAAAAAGCTAAAATATTACAAGCAGTGACAATGAATTACATATGAATATGATTATAATTTATATTAACTTGTGACAAGATATCTCAATTTATACGTAAAATATAATTAATGTAACTTAAAGTTAAATTTGCAAGTTAAGATATATAATAACAGTAATTATATTGTAAAAGTGGGAAAAATGTTGTATACTGAGGTAAAGAGTGCTTGTGTAATAAAATTACAACATTGGATTGGTAGGATGAGTTTGTAGTTATTATGTAAGTGCTTACAATTCTAACTAAAGCTTAATGTTTGCACTAATGGGAGGGATAGAATGAAGCTAGACATATTAAAAGGCGAAGAAAAACAAATGAATTTTATAATGTTTTGGATAAACATTTTTGTACCCATTATAGGATTTGTATTTGTAAGATTTTTTATCAATGGAAACTCAAGAGATGCCATAGTTTTTGTGATGGCGCTAGGTGGTTTAATAGTAAAGGTACTAGAGAAGAAGCTTGGAAAGTATGCAAAGTATTTCTACGTATCTCTTATGCCATTAGCGGGAGCAATAACTATATCTTATGCAGGCGATGGAAGATATGCAGCCATAACGCAAGCATATTTTCTTTTATTGATATTAACTATTGGTTACTATGATAAAAGTGTTGTAATTGTAAGCGCTATAGTAACAGTAATTTCAAATGCTATAGGACTAATAATGTACACACCTCAGTTTTTGTTAATGTATAATATACCAATTTGGATATATGTTATGTTGGAATTTATGCTAGCGGCTACAGTTGCTACCATTGCAGCAGGCAGAACATATAAACTATTTGAGAGTGTAGAGGTAAAAGAAAAAGAAACACATAAACTATTTGATTATCAAGAAAGAATAATGGCAAATGTTAAACAAGCATTTAACACATTGAAAACTACATCCGGTAATATATACAAGTCCTTAGATCAATTCAGCATAATATCACATCAAATTGCAAAGTCTTCACAAGAAATTGCAGCAGGTTCCATAGTTCAAACACAGGAGTCAACAGGAAGCCTAGATATTTTCAATGAATTAGCTGAAAAAATTATAAGCGCAGAAAGTAAAGTAGATAAAACAGTTGAGAGTATAAGTAGTTTAAAGCTAAATAATGATTTGGGAATGAAGTCTATTAAGGAGCTCTCAAGCAAATTTGCTGAAAATATGAAAGCCACAGATGACGTATTCCAAGAGATAAATAAGTTGTCTGAAAAGTCTAATTCGATTGGCAGTATAATTGAGACTATTAACGGAATTGCAGAGCAGACTAATTTGCTTGCACTAAATGCTGCTATAGAGGCCGCAAGAGCAGGTGAGTCTGGACGTGGTTTTGCAGTAGTAGCAGATGAAATAAGGAAACTTGCGGAGCAATCTTCAAACTCAACACATAAAGTAGACAATATTTTAGTTGAAATAATAAATATAATTGGAAAAACACAAGGAACTATGAAATACAATAAAAATATTGTAAAAGAATCAAATGAAAAGTTAGATACTACAGTAAATTCATTTAATAATATTGTGCTCTCTTCAGAAGAGATATTTAATTTGATAAGTGTACTAAATAATGAACTTGAGACTATAAAGAAACTGAAAAATGATTTGTTGGAGTCAATGGAGAAATTGGCATCTATTTCTGAAGAGTCTGCTGCTTCCACAGAAGAAGTTAGTGCATCTACAGAAGAACAAGCAGCATCCGTTGAGAATATTGTTAAATCAATGGATGAAGTTCAAAATATTATTAACGACTTGTCTAAAATATTAAGTGAGAATTTAAGAGAAGATTAAGTTATAGAAAAAGCATCAGAATAAGATTTTTATATTTTATATAAATATCAATAAGCTATCTTGCATTAATAATGCAAAGTGTACATAAGACGATTTAAGAAGGGGTGGAATTATGTTTAATAAAGTCAATGGAATTCATTACGAATTAATTGGAGAGTCATCAAGTAAGAAAAATTTAGTGTTTGTTCATGGTTCAGGTTGTAATCATAGATTTTTAAAACCGTTGGCAAAAGAATTAACTGAATACAATTGTTATCTTATAGATTTACCGGACCATGGTGAATCTGATAATAGAAATTGCACAAAGGTAGAAGATTATGTAGATGCAGTTGCAGAATTTGTATCTAACTTAGAAGATGTAACAATAATTGGACATTCTTTAGGAGGTACTATATGCGTTGGTGTTGCTGCTAAGTGTATACCTTCAGTTAAGAAAAATGTTGTTATAAGTTCAGGAGCAAGGTTCTATACATTTGATCAAAGAATTTATGATATGGTTAATAACAATAAGGTAAATTGGGAATATCTTTTTGAATGCTTAGGTCGTTATGATGATATAGACCCAGAAGCATTAAAACTAGACCCAGATGAGATAATGCTTAAAGACTTTAATATAGATATAGCACTTGATTTAGAGCATGTTATGAGCGATATTAATATTCCAACATTGATTATGGTATCAGAAGATGATATCTTAACGATACCGGAATTTTCAAATAGGATGCATGAAGGAATCAAAGGATCAAAATTAGTTATGGCTCCAGATAGAAGACATCTGTTACCAATTGCTAAGCCTACATATGTTGCTGGGTTGATCAGAGAATTCGTAAACGAATAATAGGTTTTTATGATAAGCATGAAGTAAAAAAAGTACTTCATGCTTTCTTATTTTAACAGCGGGATTAAAAATTAATGATTGCGCATAGAGTTTAATTACAATCTGTGTTAATATTTACAATATAATCATTATATTGGAATGTGGTGAAATTAAAATTTGGGGGGATATGCTATGAAATTATTTATTGATACTGCTGATGTTAATGAAATAAGAGAAGCAAATGATATGGGGGTTATATGCGGGGTGACTACAAATCCATCGTTAATTGCAAAACAAGGTAGGGATTTCAATGAGATAATAAAGGAAATAACGTCTATTGTGGATGGACCTATAAGTGGAGAAGTCATTGCATTAGATGTAAAAGAAATGATACAAGAAGGTAGAGAAATAGCAAAGATTCATAAAAATATGGTGGTTAAGATACCAATGACGGAAGAAGGTTTAAAAGCTGTGAAGGTTCTTTCGAAGGAAGGAATTAAGACTAATGTAACACTTATATTCACTCCTGGCCAGGCATTACTTGCAGCAAGAGCTGGAGCTACTTACGTAAGTCCTTTCCTTGGAAGATTGGATGATATAAATACTAATTCCATAGAGTTAATTAAAACAATAGTTGCAATATTCAAGGTTCATGGGATAGAAACAGAAATAATAGCTGCCAGCATAAGAAATCCAATGCACATTACAGATGCAGCAGTTGCAGGTGCTCACATAGCTACTGTACCATATAAAGTTATTAAGCAAATGCTTAAGCATCCTTTAACAGATAGCGGAATAGAAAAATTTATGAAAGACTGGAAGGAAGTATTTGGCTAAGATTTTATTCTTACTTTTGAAATCGATCAAGAGTATTATGATTATGTAGATTAAAGTATTGAATTTTATATAGTGTTTTTGTTTTTTAATTGGTAAACTATTGTTATATACAATATATAGTTATTGAAAGGATGACAAGTTTAATATGACGAAAGTAAGCTATCATCATGATAATTTAAAAGATAAATTAATAGATATGGGCATCAAGCTGCTGAATGAAGAGGGATATAAAAGTTTTTCTCTTCGAAAACTTGCAAAGGCATGCGGTGTAAGTCATACAGCACCATATAGGCATTTTAGGAACAAGGATGAGATTATATTTGCAATGACTATGAAGGCTTTAGAGGAATTTGATCAGAGCTTGAGTGAGGCTGTAAAAAAATATCCAGATGATTTAAAGAAACAAATTATGGAGATGGGCTTCCTATATGTTAAATTCTTCGTTGAAAATCCTGACTATCTTCAATTATTATTTTTAAGTGACATTGAAAAATACACCAGTAATAGTGAATTTGGAACACAGGTTTCTGGATATCCTTTTTATACATTTTTAAATTCCATAGAGAAATATGCTGTTGGACAAGATGATAGTTTTGATAAACACGCTTATGCTTTATCCTGTTGGAGTCAGGTACAGGGGCTTGCTTTAATAATTGTGAAAAAACAGTATCCTTATGACGGGGATTATCTTGAGTTAGCAAGAAAGATTATATGGGGATAGTAAAATAGGATTAGGTGAGAATTAGTTTGTATAATTCTCACCTGGTTTCATTAGGTAGTGCTTTCAGCAAGATTGAGTGCTGTAGCTGTTGTTTTCATATCTACCTTGTATTGTTCGTGTAAGTTATAGGCGTGGTAATAACCATTTTTCATCATATAATTTGTTATAGCTTCATGGGAAGTAATGGCATCATTTAGTTGTTTTCTTAGCACTGCCCTAACCTGTGGGGAAGTGGTTTCAGTCAGTGCAATGGAATAGTTTCTTACTGCACTTTTAGCAGATACTAAAAAGTCTGTAGCAATAACCTGATCACTCATTTTATCCATTCCAGTAATGCGCTCGATTAATGTATTCATAAAATTTACCTTCTTTTATTTAAATTTAGCATTTTGTATTGTGAGGAGTAGAAATACTTGATTTTTCTAAAAGCCCCTTTAACTCTTTTATATGACACTGCGCTGTAGTGACATCATTTTGTAAAATTGTTTTTAGTTCCTCATCGGATACCAGTGGTGACATGGTAACCGACTTAGTTAAAGTAAGATTCTTAAGTGTCAGTAATTCATGCAGCTGCATAGTTTCATTTGGTGCAATGCCTTTTTGCTCCATATTGATTTAGCCTCCTTAGTGTTAAAAGTATTCTATGGTTTAAGGACAACTTTGATACAGTTTTCAGTTTTTGTATCGAAAGCTTCATATCCATGGGCTGCGTCATCTAGCGGCAATCTATGAGTAATAATGTCACTTGGATCAACTTTATTTTCGGTAAGTAAATTATAAAGGATTGGCATATAAGGAATTACTGGTGCCTGTCCTGACCTTATATTTATATTACGATTCAGTATGTCTCCAAGAGGGAAAGAGTTATACCTACCGCCATAAACTCCAGTTATTTGTATCATTCCACCCTTTCTCACTGCTTGAGTTGCCATAGTAAGAGCACCTAATGCTCCACTTTGGAGTTTTAAACCAGAACCCAAAAACTCCATTGGTGTCATCTTTCCATCCATGCCTACACAATCAATAACAATATCTGCTCCACCTTTGGTAATTTCTTTTAAGTATTCCCCAGTATTATCCTGTTGTTCGAAATTTACTATTTCAACATTGTTATATTTTTTAGCGTGATCTAAACGATAATCTATGTAATCAACTGCAATTACCCTCTCAGCACCATGAAGCCAAGCAAATTTTTGAGCTAAAAGCCCTATTGGTCCACAGCCAAGTATAACAACAGTATTACCTTTTTTTACACCTGCGTTTTCTACACTCCAATAAGCAGTGGCCATAGCATCTGACATTAATAATAATTTTTCGTCCTCTACCTCACAATCATCAGGAATACGGAAAGGAGTGAAGTTTCCATAAGGAACTCTTAGATATTCAGCTTGACCTCCGGGATATCCTCCAAAGTTTTCAGTATAACCGAAAAATCCGCCGCTTTCCCCCTGAGGATTAGAATTGTCGCACATGCAGGTTAAGTCATGCTTGCAATAAAAGCATTCTCCGCAGCTTACGTTGAAAGGTACAATAACTCTGTCTCCTTTTTTCAACTTAGTAACCTCTGGTCCTACTTCTTCTACAATTCCCATAGGTTCGTGTCCGATTATATAATCTTGGGACAGGTTAGGAATCATATCATGAATAAGATGCAAGTCAGAGCCGCATATGGCTGTATTTGTTATCTTAACTATAATATCATCAGGCTTTTGAATTTTAGGTGCTGGAACTTCTTTAACCTGCACATTTTTTATACCTTGAAAAGTTACAGCCTTCATCAATAAATCCTCCTATTAACTATATTTTTGGGGTTGCAAATGTACCAAGTCTACTGGTATCTCCAGGGAATAAGTCCAAGCTGGCAATTTGTGATGCTGTCCGTGACGATTCCATATCCATTTGAAATTGTTTTTCTAGATTAATTGGATGAAGCCAGCCTTTTTCTATCATAAGATTTGAAATCTCCTCATGCATATTTATTGCGTTGTCTAATTGAGTGCGTAAAACTGCTTTTACTTCTGGGGTAGCTGCCTCGGTCAATGCGATGGCACAGTTTCTTACTCCACTTTTTGTATTTAATAAAAATGCCATTGACATAGTTGTATCAGTAAGTTTAGGCATACCTTCAGCGTTTCTTGGTTCTAAATAATCATTAATCACTTTTTTTACCACCTTACATTCTTTATCTAATTACTGGAGCTTTTGCTAATAGTTTTTGTAAATCATTTATATCTTTAATGGATTGTTGAACATCTTTCTCTAATAATGCTTTTAATTCTTGGTCAAATACTACACCTTCCATCATCTTAGATGAAGCCATACAAACGGTTTTAAAGTTTAACATTTCATGCACCTGCATGGTTTCATTGGGTGCTAAATTTTTTTGTTCCATTAAATATCACCTCTCAATACTTATAACGAATATATTATTCCAATTATAATTTTGGTTTATTCAGTTTAAGATTTTTAGTTTTAATGGTATTTTAATTTTTTAATGATAAATTATAATTAGAAATATATCATTAAAAAAATTATTTTGCGAGGATTAGTTATGGAAGATTATAAGGTTCTTATTATAGAAGATGAAAAACAAATGGCAATGCTTATACAAATGGAGCTTAATCACGAGGGTTACAAAGTAGATATAGAGAATGACGGTATGCAGGGATTGAATAGAATTAAAAATGAAAAATATGATTTAATACTTCTAGATCTAATGCTGCCTGGATTAGATGGAATTGAAATCTGCAGAAGAGTCAGAGAGTTTTCCGATGTGCCTATAATAATGTTAACCGCTAAGGGAGATATAGCGGATAGAGTAATGGGATTAGACACAGGTGCTGACGATTATCTTACAAAACCTTTTGCTATAGAAGAACTTTTGGCTAGAATACGTGTCATAAGACGAAAAAATATTCAAAGAGATAAAGATAATGAGCTTAAAGTTGATAATCTTGTAATGAATGGCGAAACTCATGAAGTTACAAGAGGAGGGAGAAAAATTGAACTTACAAAAAGGGAATATGATCTTCTTGAAACTTTACTAATTAATAAAAATATTGTACTTACCAGAGAACAATTGATAGAAAAAGCATGGGGCTTTGATTATGAAGGGGACACCAATGTGGTGGATGTATTTATACGATATCTCCGCAGTAAAATTGATGATGAATTCGAAAGGAAACTTATTGCTACAGTAAGAGGAGTAGGATATGTAATCAAGGGTGAAAAATTATGAATTTAAAAATTTTCAGGAGTACTAAAATTTCTATAAAATTAACGTTTATATATGCTATAGTGTTTTCTGTAGTATTACTTCTATTAAATGCTTCAATTTTATACGGAATAAAATATTATTTATATACTCAAGCCAATAGACAAATTGAGGATACTAAGAGCATTATATTTAATAAACTAAACTCCGGTGGAGGGTACAGTTATTTACATAGTAAGGAGTTGATTTCGGATATTCCTCCTAAGGAAAATATATTTGTCAGAGTAGTTAAAGAAGACAATACGGTACTTAATATATCTAATCATTATTCTTATAACATAAAAATAAAGGAACCCTTTGATACGCCTAGACATTTAGAAGAGATGGAAAGGCATCTTGTCTTTGAAAACATTAAAATTCAGGATTCTCAAAGCGGTATAATATATATACAAATAGTTAAAGACATGGAAAAGGAATATAATTTTCTAGAAATACTGTTTGTGTTTATGGCTGCTGCAGATTTTATAGGTATTATTGCTTCAATTTTATTAGGATATATAGTAAGTAAAAGGATGCTTACGCCTATTGATAACATAACAAAAACTGCGCAGAACATTAGTATCCATAATTTAAAGCAAAGAATAGAAATAAAAGGTCCTGACGATGAACTTAAGCGGCTTGCGGATACTTTGAATAGTATGATAGATAGATTGCAGGATGCTTTTGACAAGCAAATTCAATTTGTATCAGATGCTTCCCATGAGCTTAGAACACCTATAGCTGTTATTCAAGGATATGCAAATCTATTGGATAGATGGGGAAAGGATGATAGGGAGGCTTTAGAGAAATCTATTCAAGCTATAAAATTTGAAACAACCAATATGGTCACATTAGTTGAAAAACTGCTTTTTCTTGCAAAAGGGGATAATGGTACGCTAAAGATTGAAAAAAGGGAGTTTTTCTTTAATGATCTAATCGATGAAGTGGTTACAGAAACCAGACTTATAGACCCAAAACATTTAATTACTAATAGTAAAAATGATACAGTTAGTATTGTAGCAGACTTTAAAATGCTAAAGCAGATGCTTAGGATTTTTATAGATAACAGCATTAAATTCACTCCTGAAAGAGGTGTTATAGATATAAATTCCCAGGCACTTGGAGAGAGTGTTAAAATAACTATTAGTGATACAGGAATAGGTATACCAAAAGACGAAATTAAAAATATATTTAATAGATTCTATATTGTTGATAAATCTCGGTCCAAGGAAAAAGGGGGAAGCGGTTTAGGGCTATCTATAGCAAAATGGATTATCGATATGCATCAAGGAACTGTAAATGTAGAGAGTGAAGAAGGCAGAGGAACAAAAATAATCGTAATCTTGAACCTAAGCTAATAGCTAGAATGCGAGAATGTGGAGGCATATTCTCGCATTATTTTTTACTGAATAGATAGATGAAATAATTCTAATATAAATCTAAATTTTTTTAATGTAATTTTAATCTTCTTCATCGATAATGTAAATCATAGAGAAACAACATTTAAGTGATGACAAATAAAGTGCCCCTTATTTTATAGTAAAACATTTTTCATGCAAATAGAAAAGAGGTAAGGATATGCTTTCTAATATTCTAAACAGATTAAATAAAATAGATACCTATTTATTATTTGCCATTAAGAAACATACTCAAAATAAATATTTGGATACCTTAATGCCAGCAATTACAAGGTTAGGGAACTTGGGTGCTGTTTGGATTATAATAGCTGCGGCATTATTATTAAGCAAGCAGAACAGAGTAATTGGCGATATAGTTTTCATAACATTGGCTATAAGTACACTTATCGGTGAAGGAGTAGTGAAGCACTTAGTTAGGCGTATTAGACCATGTAATTATGGGAATGAGATTAAGCTTTTAATTAATAAGCCTCTATCTTACTCATTTCCTTCAGGACATACCCTATCTTCTTTTGCTGCAGCAGAGGTTTTATCGGTGTATTTTACACAGTACAAATTAATTTTTATAGGTATAGCAGTCCTAATTGCTCTTTCAAGAATATATTTGTACGTTCATTATCCAACAGATATAATTGCTGGAACTATAATAGGATTATTGTGTTCAAAATTGGTTTTCAGTGTTCTGCAGGCAGACTATCTTCAAAGACTTATGGTGTTTATAAAAATATAATATAGAAAGGATTATTAGAATGAATACAGAAATTTTTAGATTAATAAATAATTTAGCACATAGAAGTACAGTTCTAGACAATGTAATGATTTTCTTTTCAAAATATGTACCATATATATTTATGGCGGTTATTGCAATAGTTTTTATATTAGGTGTTATTAAAAATGATGAGAAGTATAGAAAAGTATCCTTTAGCACATTTACTATTACAGTGATTAATTTAGTACTAAGTTTTATAATGGGAAGCATATATTATGTGGATAGACCCTTTGTGCATAATAAAGTAAATTTGCTTTTCCCCCATGTTGAAGATGCATCCTTTCCAAGTGATCATGCTACAGGAACAATGAGTATAGCTTTAGGTTTAATGAAATATAACAGAGTAGTCGGGATAATTTTAACGACGTTATCTATAATTGTAGGTTTTTCAAGAGTATACGTGGGACACCATTATCCTTCTGATGTAGTAGGGGCATACATTATGGTGTTAATTACAAACTATTTATATAATTTAGTATTAAGAAATAAAGTAGAAGAAGTATACACAAAAGTTGAAAAATTGTTGATAAGTAAGTTGAATTTTAAGAAGACTGTGGATGGAAATATAATAAAATAATATAAAGATGATCCCTATATGTGACTTGTATAATAGTATTTGTTGCAGTATGGGGGTTTTTTATTTAAACTAATAGTATGTAAAACATTGGAAAATGGTGAGGTGTGTATGTGATGAATAAAATAAGTTCATCTAAGACGAGAAATATTTTTATAAATGTAGCTGTTGTTCTTACCATACTCATAGGAGTAGAAAGTATACTTTTAGTGTACAGTCATCAGCTAAAAATTTTTAATCATAATTGTGATTACTATGGACTTATTAACCCCAATATATTACATTTTCATAGAACATTATCAGTTATTATGGGCTTTGGGCTGATTTTCATTAGTTATCGTTTATTTAAGCGAATGAGGATGGCATGGGTCATTTCTATATTTATGGTGTCTCTATTAGCTCTCATGAATATACTTGACTCAGGTGTCATACTTAAACCTACAATCATTGTTCAGTTAGTTGATATAATAATATTAATTGCTAACTATAGAAATTGTAAAAGAGCATCTGATCCTATAAGCATCAGGCATGGAATAATGCTTGGGCTAGTAGTTATAATCATCATCATTCTTAATACTCTCTTTACCATATATGTATTAAAGAGTGATACATCAACTATAAAAGGAGTACGAGATGCATTAAATGCTACATTAAAAATGTTATTTTTAATTGATACCTCTGTTTTAGGTAGAATGTCAAAAGTGCAAATAATGTTCGCTAAATCAGAGATTGCAATAAATTGGGCAGGGCTTATAGCTGCAGTGATTTTTATTTTAAAGCCACTAGTATATCAGCCTATTGCCACTAGCTTTGATAGGGAAAAGGTTAGAAGATTGCTTAAAGAATATGGATACAATCCAATTTCCTACGTGTCGGTTGAAGAGGATAAAAGATATTATTTTGGAAGAGAGGTTGAAGGAGTCATTGTTTATGTAATTGCTGCAGGGGTAGCGGTTTGTGCAGGGGATCCTATATGTTCTGAAGAGGATATGCCGCTGTTTATCACAGAATTTATAACCTATTGCAAGCAAAATGAGCTTGATATATGTTTCTGTCAAACCCTTGAAAAGCATATCCAATTATACACTCAACTTGGATTTGGAAATACAAAATACGGAGAAGAGGCTATGTTCGATCTGCAAACCTACTCCCTGCAGGGGAAAAAGGCAGCTAAGATTAGAAATGCCATAAATCATGCAACTGCATTAGGAATTAAAGTGGAAGAATATAAACCTTTGGAATTCAGAGATAAATCTATTGAACAGCAGATACAGGATATATCGAAGCAGTGGCTTGATAATAAAAAGAGCAGCGAACTATCCTTTATGCTAGGCAGCACATCTCTTGATAATCCAATGGATAGAAGATATTTTGTGGCGTATAATGAGCAAAATGTTATGTTGGGCTTTATTGTATTTTCACCTTTTGCAGGGGGCAAGGGTTACATGGCTGATGTAACAAGAAGAAAGAGCAATGCACCAATAGGAGTTATGGAGAAGATTACAGTAGAGGCGTTTAAAAGTATGAAATCAGAAGGCGTAAGATGGGGGTCTTTGGGTCTAGCGCCGCTTGCCAATGTAGCAGAGGATGGGACATTGCCTGGAAAACTGCTAGAATTTGTCTATGAGAAACTTAACAATTTCTATGGATTTAAATCATTACATCATTACAAGAAAAAATATGGATGTACTTTTTGGGAGCCAAGATATGTTGTTTATTATCCAAAGCTATTTACACCTAAAATTGCGTATTCAATAATTAAAGCACAAAATCCAAAAGGAGTAGGTGATTTTATTTTAGTTCAATTAAAGTCTATTTTAGCCGGTAAGCAAGATTTATAAAAGGTAAACCCTCTTGCCAATAGATGTTAAACTCATCTATTGGCAAGAGGGTTACATTTTACATTAAATTAACTATATGGTAGGATATGATGAAAAAGTAAGAAAGGGGGTGAATTGATGTCAAAAATACTTTTTTTAAATCTGCCCGCCTATGGACATGTTAATCCTACATTAGGATTAGTTGAAGCATTAGTAGACCGTGGAGAGGAGGTAATATATTTTTGTTCAGAGGAATTTAGACATAGAGTAGAAGAAACCGGTGCTTTATTTAAAGGTTATAGAGAAAATTACTTTTTAAAACAAAAGAATAAAGCCATCGGCAATAATGGTTTTTACCTGTATATTAATAAAATACTGACTTCTTGTGAAAAAGTCATTGAGGACATTCTCTTTCAGATTAAAGGGATTAAGATTGACTATATTATTTATGACTCAACATTTACCTATGGAAGCATTATTGCTGATATCTTAGGTATCCCATCTATCTCCTCTTTCGCAATATTTGCTACTTCAAAAGAGCTTATGTCTAAAAACTCAAGCTTTATAAACAGTGAATTAATTAATCACCTTAATGAATTGGATGCATATAAAGAAACCGCCAGTAAGTTAAAAGAAACTTATAATATAGAACTGCCTAAAATATCAGATATGTTTTTTAGTAAGAGTGATATTAACATTGTATATACCTCAAAATATTTTATATCTCATGCTGAATTTTATGATGATTCTTATAAATTCATAGGACCTTCTATATGTAAATCAAGTATGAATTTACACTTTCCCTTTGAGAAATTAGAAGGAAAAAAGGTCATATATATAACATTGGGTACAGTATTTAATAATTCAGATACTAGATTGTATGATATATTCTTTGAAGCCTTTGGTAAAGAAGAGAATGTGGTAGTAGTTATGACAGCATATAATCTGGATATATCTGAATTTAATATACCAGATAATTTTATTGTGAAACATTTTGTACCTCAATCGGAGATTTTAAAATATACCCACGTAGCTATAACTCATGCTGGAATGAATTCAACTAGTGAATTGATATGTAATGGCATCCCATTTGTGGCAATTCCTATAGAAGCAGATCAACCTTATATAGCTGCTAGAGTTTCAGAGCTTGGAGCGGCCATTTCACTTAAAAAGAATGAATTAACATCTGAAATTTTAAAAAATTCAGTTGAAATGGTATTGAAGGATTCAAGTTATCTTAAAAATATGAAAAAAATTTATGATTCTTTTAAAGAATCAGGTGGCTTTAACAGAGCTATTGAAGAAATCTTTGAATTCAAAAGAGATAAGGGAATCAATTAATAGAAATAAATAAAAAACGAAGGATGTGTTGAAAATGTCAAAAGTACTATTTCTAAATTTGCCAGCTTATGGACATGTTAACCCTACATTAGGGTTAGCAGCTGCTTTGGTAAAAATGGGAGAGGAGGTAGTGTATTTTTGTTCAGAAGAATTTAGAGACAAAATAGAAAAAACAGGTGCGGAGTTTAGATGTTTTAAGACCAATTATGAAATAGGATCAAAAGGGGGGAGCGGTAATAAAAAGAATTTTAAGGAAATTATTAATAAGATGTTAGCTAGATTTGAAGAAACAATTGAAGATGTGCTGTCTCAAACTAAGGGAATCAAATTCGATTACATAGTTCATGGTTCTGTATTTCCCTGCGGAAATACTATAGGTAAAATACTAAACATACCTACTATTTCCTCCTTTGCAATATTCGCCACTCCAGAGGATCTAATCTCTATGAGTAAAGAACCTATCACTGAAGAATCTATAAATCAGCTTAATCAACTTGAAAGTTATCAAGAAATAGCTAGTAGTTTAAAAGAAAACTATAATCTAGAAATGCCCAAGATAATAGATTTGTTTTTTAGTAGAGGTGATTTGAATATAGCATATACCTCAAAATATTTTATTTCACATAATGAATATTATGATGATAGTTTTAAATTCATAGGACCACCTATATACAATAGAAAAGAAAATCTAGATTTTCCTTTTAATAAACTGGAAGGGAAGAAGGTTATATATATTTCCTTGGGGACAGTTTACAATAATAGCGACACTAGACTTTATGATGTATTCTTCAAAGCTTTTGGGGATGAAGATGTGGTTGTGGTTATGACTGCGTATAATTTAGACACATCTAAATTCCATATTCCTAATAATTTTATTGTTAGAAACTATGTACCACAAACCGAAATTCTAAAATACACTCATGCTGCTGTCATACATGGAGGGATGAATACTACAAGTGATATGCTATATAATAATATCCCGTTTGTCACAATCCCCATAGGTGCGGATCAGCCATATATGGCTGCAAGGTCAGCAGAACTAGGAGCGTCAATTAATCTAGACAAAGATACTGTTTCACCTGAAATATTGAGAGACTCAATAGAGAAGGTAATAAAAGACCCAAGCTATATTGAAAACATAAAGAAAATAGGAAATTCCTTTAAGGAGTCAGGTGGATATGCTAGAGCAGCTGAAGAGATATCTTTGTTTAAAGAAAAAAGAGATATTAAATAGTTAGAATGTTTACTTTTCTTTTTTTAATCACATCAAAATCACATAATAATTTGATACTGGTACAACAATTACGAGCTATAATCCTATTAAAGATTGAGAATATAAAAAATTGTTGAAATGATGATGTTGATAGTGTAACTATGTGAATAAAAATGTGGTTAAAATAAGAGGGGGATTTGAAAATGAAAAGTAAAGTGATTAAAGCTATTATTGCATGCGTAGTTGCAGTTGGGATAGGTATTGGAGGGTATGTTGCTTATAGTGCATATTTCACAAAACAGCCAGTTAAGGCGGCCACTCAATATTATAATACAAGTGCTAAAAAGATGAATTTACAGGTGACTATTCAGGGAACGGGAGCGGCTTATGCAGCTAATACCAAGGATGTAGCAGCAAATAATAAAGGTACCTTAGAGGGATTAAGTTTAAAGGTAGGAGATAAGGTTACTGCAGGTCAAACTTTATTTACTGCAAAGAGCAGCGACTTAAGCAAAAATGTAACTACTGCAGAAAATAATTTAACCAAACAAAAGCTTGCTTTAACAAGTGATGAAAGTGCTGCTAAGGTAGATGATAACAAAGTAGCTCAGGATAAGATTTCAGTAAGCGATGCTCAGGCACAGGTAGATGATGCCTATACTCAATTAAATAATATGACAGTCACAGCTCCAATTGGTGGAGTAATAACTACAGTGAATAACAGTAATGGGGACAGTGTTGATTCTAGTAAAAGTGTTCTTTCGATTGTAGATATGAATTCAATAAAGGTAAAGGTATCAGTAGATGAATTAGATATTGCAAAGGTGGCAATAGGTCAAAAAGCTACTATCAAATTTGATGCAATTAAAAATAAGACTTATGAAGGTTCAGTAGAGACTATAGCTGAAACAGGAACAACCTCAAATAATGTAACTACATATGATGTAGTAGTATCTGTTAAAGATCCAACCGGAATAAAGCTTGGTATGAATGCAAATGTAACTATTGCAGTGGAAAGCAAAGACAATGCTCTAGTAATACCTGCGGAAGCTTTAATAGAGAGAAATGGACAAAAATATGTAAGAGTGGAGGATAGTAGTAGTACCAATAATACTTCAAACTCAAATAATCAGACTAATAGTCAGTCGAATAACAATAATCAATCATCTACTTCTGCTCAACAAGGAAAAACTTCCTATGGAATGAGAAATGGTGCATCAATAAGTACCGGAACTAATAGTAAGTTGGTAGCAATTAAGACGGGTATGGAAACACAAAACTACATCGAAGTAACGGAAGGAGTAACGGAAGGCCAAAAGGTTTTAGTACAATTACCACAGGTAAGCAGCTCAACTAGCAGCAACAATAAAAGTAGCTTTGGCGGCGGTTTTGGTGGAGGCGACATGGGCGGCTTTGGCGGTGGTCAAATGGGCGGCGGACAAGGATTCCAAGGCGGAGGCAGTAATAGAAGCAGTGGAAGCAGCGGTGGTTCGAAAAATTAATGAATAGGAAAGAGGTGAGTTACCATGGGCGCAGAAGCTAATATTAAAGAAATAATTAAAATGAACAATATTGAAAAGGTATATAAAATGGGAAGTAGTACCTTTAAAGCCTTAAACACAGTAAATTTAAGCATTTCTAAGGGAGAGTATGTAGCTATTGTTGGACCTTCAGGGGCGGGAAAATCTACTCTTATGAACATTATAGGATGCTTAGATAAACCTACAAGTGGAGAATATATCCTGGATGGGTTAAACACCAACTGCAGCGATAATAAATTAGCTGAAATACGAAACAAAAAAATTGGCTTTATATTTCAAACCTATAATCTGCTTCCAAAGCTAAATATATTAGAAAATGTTGAACTCCCACTTTTATATTTAGGCCAAACTGGAAGCAAGACAAAAGAGAAGGCAAAGCAGGCAATTGAAAAGGTTGGTCTAAGCAGCCATATAAAACACAAGCCTTCGGAATTATCAGGTGGTCAGATGCAGAGAGTGGCTATAGCTAGAGCTCTGGTAACAGATCCTCAAATTATTCTAGCAGATGAACCTACTGGAGCGCTTGACAGTAAGACAGGACAAGAAGTGCTAAAGATGCTTACAGAATTGAATAAGGAAGGTAATACCATAGTAATGATTACTCATGATAAAGAAATAGCTGCAAATGCAAAAAGAATGATTACAGTAAGAGATGGTAGTATAACATCTGATACTTTAAATAAAAATGAGGTGTTAGAATGAGATTCACAAAACTTGTTAAAGTAGCTCTTTCTTCAGTATGGAGTAATAAAATGAGATCCTTTCTTACTATGCTTGGAATAATTATAGGAATATCTTCAGTAATAATACTTGTAGGAATGGGACAAGGTACTCAAAAGGCAGTTAGTGACCAGATAGATAAATTGGGTACGAATTTAATAACTGTTAATCTTACAAAAACAGCTGCTATAACCAATGAAGAATTAGCAGAACTAAAAACCAAACCAGGCATAAAAGAAATTGCCCCTACAATATCTCAAGGTAGTGTAAATGTAAAAGCAGGAAGTAAGTCTAACACAACAACTTTAGAAGCATCTACTCCAGCTTATGAAGAAATTAGAAAACTTTCGGTAAGTTCAGGTAGATTTATAACTCAAAGAGATATTGATAATAGATATAATGTACTTGTAATAGGTACAGAAACAGCTCAAAATATTTTTGGATACACTAATGTAGTTGGTCAAACTATGTATGTTAATGGTATAGAATTTGAAATAGTCGGAGTTCTTACTTCACAAGGGACTTCAAGTTCCGGATCTAGCGATGACAGAATAATAGTACCTCTAACTACAGGTGAAAGACTATTAAAGAATGCTAATGTTAAGACTTTTTATGTAGAGGCAGACAGTAAGGATAATATTAATACAGCAATGTCATACTTAGAGTTGTTTTTGAATAAAAAGTTTAAATTAAGCAACAGCAGTACTGACAGTACTGCTACAAGAAGTTATTATAGAGTAATGAGTCAGACAAGTATTCTGGATACTGCTACTTCTACAAGTAAGAGCTTGACTACTATGCTTGCAGGAATAGCTGCTATATCTCTTATCGTTGGAGGTATAGGAATTATGAATATAATGCTTGTTTCCGTAGTTGAAAGAACTAGAGAAATAGGCACAAGAAAGGCCATTGGAGCAAAACGTAGAACAATACTAATGCAGTTTTTAATTGAGGCTGCCAGTGTTAGTGGACTTGGAGGTATAATAGGCGTATTATTTGGATATCTAGGTGCATATGTTGGAGAGCATTTTTTCAGTACCACAATTGTTATTTCAAACAATATTGTTCTTGAGGCGCTTATATTTTCCATGTTAGTAGGTATAATTTTTGGTATCTATCCAGCTAATAAGGCTTCAAAATTAAATCCTATAGATGCTTTAAGATTTGAATAGAAACAAAAACAACCAGCAGCCGTTGGTTGTTTTTGTTTTATGCATAATTACGATGTGGCCTATGATTACATATAAGGAATTATTTGACTAAAGCTTCAACAGAGAGTATATTATAATTAATTATACGAAAATGTAGTGATTTGGATGGTATGTCCTATAG
Source organism: Bacillota bacterium (assembly GCA_030706015.1). Lineage (GTDB taxonomy): Bacteria > Bacillota > Clostridia > Clostridiales > Clostridiaceae > JAUZPI01. The sequence continues at coordinate 33,057 of JAUZPI010000007.1, read as the reverse complement.
GTTAATATCTTTAATATGGGGGTTTTTGTATGGATATTTTTGTGGCTAGGCAACCTATTTTTAACAAGGAAAATGAAATATTCGGCTATGAATTATTATATAGAGATGGTATCAATAATATGTATCAAAATGAAGATGGAGATAGGGCAACCGTAGAAGTTATAAGAAACAGTATATTAAACATTGGAATAAACAATATAACCTGTGGAAAAAAAGTTTTTATCAATTTTACTGAAAACGTTATAATGTCAGATATATTAACTGTATTGCCGGCACATTTAGTAATGATTGAGATATTAGAAACTGTGGAGCCTGATGAAGATATATTAGAAAGATGCAGGAGGTTAAAGGAAATTGGCTTTATTTTTGCACTTGATGATTTTGTTTTCAATGATAAGTATAGAAGGCTTATTGATATAGTGGATATAATCAAGGTGGATTTTAGAGTTACAAAAGGGTATGATCGAAGAAAGATAATGGATTTAGTTAAATCAAAGGATATAAAATTTTTAGCTGAAAAGGTTGAAACAATAGAGGAATTTAATGAAGCAGTGGATCTGGGGTATCATTATTTTCAGGGCTATTACTTAAGTAAACCAATAATTATTTCTGGAAAAAAGCTGCCCGAGAATAAATATGTATACATGAACTTATTGCGTGAAATTAATGCTCAAGAGTTTCGAGTTGAAAGGATAGAGTATTTAATTAAAAAAGATGTATCGTTATCGTATAATCTTTTAAAATTAATAAATTCTTCGTTTTTTGCTTTTAGAAATGAAATTAGATCATTAAGATATGCACTTACCATACTTGGAGAAAAAGAAGTAAAGAAGTGGTTATACTTAATAATTGTGAAAACTATTGGAGATGATAAACCGAATGTCATTATAAAAACATCACTGGTAAGGGCGAGATTTATGGAATTGATAGCATCAAGAATGGGATTTAGCAATAGCTGTAATGCGTATCTCACGGGTTTATTATCCATGATTGATGTACTTCTGGATAAGCCATTAGTGGAGGTGTTAGATGAAATATTTATAGATAATGAGGTGAAAGAGGCTTTAGTGGGGTCGTATCTTACTAAGTTAGGAGCTGTTTTAAAATTAGTTATTAACTATGAAGCTGGACAGTGGGACAAGGTATCAGAGTATTCATGGCAATTGGATATTGATGAAGGGCTTTTACCAACTGCATATTTTAAAGCAATCCAGTGGGCTAATAATGAGTAGCACTGCTAAGTTAGTATAAAAATGAATAGTTCTAATATGAACGTAAATACAGATAAACATAATGCGATATGAGTTTTTAAATATTATTACTTTCTTTTTAATTATTTGTGAATATGTACATATTGACATAATGGAGGAAAGTGTTTACTATATAGTCAAAAAACAATCTTAAGTTTGATTGAGTGGAAGTGATTGATAATATGTTTGCAGAAGAAAGACAGGAAAAGATAAGTTTATTAATAAATGAAGAAGGAAGCATTAAAGTAAATGAACTTTCAAGTATTTTTAATGTTTCAGAAGCCACCATAAGAAGAGATCTTCAGGAGATGGAAGAAAAGAAGCTTTTAAAGAGAACTCATGGGGGAGCTGTAAAGATTGGAATTACGAATTTTGAACCATCATTTTTTGATAAAAAGGATGAAAAAAATATAGAAAAGCAATCTATAGGAAGATATGCTGCAGAACTTATAAATGATGGAGATACCATAATATTAGACTCAGGAACAACTACTTTAGAGATTGCTAAAAATATAACAGCTAAAAATATAACTGTAGTAACAAATTCTATAGACATCGCGGCTGAAATTTCAAATAGAGATGGCGTTGAACTAATTGTAGCTGGAGGGACTTTAAGATTTAATACAAGATCTATGGTGGGGCATTTATGTGAAGGTGTTTTTAAGAATTTTAGGGTGGATAAGGCATTCATAGGGGCAAACGGGATTTCCATAAACCAGGGTATTACAACACCAAACTTTACAGAGGCGCAAGCTAAAAAGGCGATGATGAACTCAGCAAATAAAATAATTATAGTAGCGGACAGTTCTAAATTTGAAAATGTATGTCTTTCTGTAATCTGTAAAGTATCTTCGATAACATCTATTATTACCAGTGGAGAACTTCCAGAAGAGACGATAAAAGAATATGAAGAATTAGGAATAGAGATTATGGTTAGTCAGTAGGCTAATCATATTTTTTTATTTTTTGTATTAAATTACAAAAAATAAAAAAAGTGTTTACCTTTTTATTTTTGGCATGTATAATAAATTTATACAATATTGCAATAAATAATACTTTTATGGATATATTTGAAAAAAGCTGCGCATATAACTTCATTTCTTAAGCATAACTTAGTCTTATTGTTAGCGCTTATCCATTGATATAAAATATATAATAAGTAAACGTTTACACATTGGGATTATAACTTTCGTCAATATTTAACAACTTTATTAGTCATATACAAAATTATACACATAAAGAAAAAGCACAAGGAGGGAGTTCAATGAAGAAAACTTTCAGATCTAAGATGATTTTAGGGGTTTTACCTTTCGTAATCATTGGAATGTTACTACTTACAGGAGTTGCATATTGGAATGTTAGACAAACAATTCAAAATGAAATGATTAACTCTATGACAGTTAGAACAAAGGAGGCTTCAAATCATATTAATACATGGCTTACTGACAGGCTTGGTGAAGTACAGGAAACAGTTCAAAGTCCTGTAGTTAAACAGGTGCTTCAACTTAACCCGCAGCTTGATTTAACCAAAAATGATGATTCTATAAAACTCATTGATGATCTTAATACATCACGCTTTAATTATGTAAATAGTGCACATCCCAATGAATATGCGGCATTACACATATTGAATTATGTACAACCTCAGGAATGGGGAACAAAAGAAGGTCTTAGTAAGTTAAAAGCGCGTTACTATAATGTTAAAGCGGGTACATGCAAGACTGATCCTTGGTCTGCGGCATTAGCGCAGGAAGCTGGGGAGAGATATACTCAAAATGGTGGTGTGCCATATGATGCTATATTTAAACCTGCCTATTCCCAGGCATATGGAAGAAATATGGTTGGAATTATTGCTTGGCAAAAGGATAGTTCAGGAAAAGTAGTAGCAGGGGCTGCGGCAAGTGTAACCACTGAAACAATACAAAAAATAGCTCAAAATGTTAAGTATGGAGATAAAGGATATGGAGTGCTATTGGCAAAGGATGGTACTTTCATTATCCATCCTAATAAGAATTGGGCTATGAAAGAAAAGATAAGTACCGTAAAGGATGATAATATAAGAAAATTAGGTCAGCAGATAGCAACAGGAAAATCAGGATATTATAGATACACAGATGGTAACATTAAAAAGATAGCGTTTTATAACCCAATTCCTGTAGCTCAGTGGACTGTGGTAAGTGTAGTTAATGAGGACGAATTATTTGCTTCTGCAAATAGATTATTAATTATAATGCTGGCTATTACCCTATTTATTATAGTTGCATTAGCATTTGTGGTTATTTATAGTTCTGGATACATAAGCAAGCCGATAATTAGATTAGCAGAATTTGCAGATCGCATTGGAGAAGGAGATTTAACAGGCTCCGTTAAGGTGGAATCTGGTGATGAAATTGGAAAACTTGCTGATGCATTAAATAATACGGTTAGCAGACTTAGAAAGATAGTTACTGCTATAACAGATGAGTCACAGAAGGTAAATAACTTTTCCCTTGGACTCGCTGGCTCATGTCAAGATACAAGCAAAGCTACAGATGAGGTTGCAAGAACAATACAGGAAGTAGCTCAAGGTGCTAGTCAACAGGCTGAACAAGTATGCCTGACTGTAGAAAAGACTAGAAAAGTGGCAGAGTGTTGTGAGGAGGTTGCTGTAAAATGCAAAGAAATGATTGACGTTGCGAATATGTCAAACAACGTAAGTACAGTTGGTTTCCAAGCAGTAAAAAAGGCTGTTGAAAGTATGGAACTGATTGTTCAGAACAATAAGCAAAATTTAGGTGAAAGTCAATTGCTTCTGTCAAAGTCATCAGAGATAGGAAACATTATACTAGTAATTACCGAAATTGCGGAACAGACCAATTTATTAGCTTTAAATGCTGCTATTGAGGCAGCGCGGGCAGGTGAGCAGGGCCGTGGTTTTGCGGTTGTTGCTGACGAGGTGAGAAAGCTAGCTGAACAATCTGGTGGGGCTGCACAACAAATAGCTGAATTAATTAAAGGTATTCAGGATCAAATAGCATCTATAACTAGAAGTTTAAATAAGGGTTCTGAAGAAATAGCAGAGGGTATGCACATAGCCATTAAAGCAGGAACAGATTTTGGAGATATAGAGAAGTCAATAGTGAATATTACAACTGTTGCACAGGGTATATCATCCTCAACTGATGAAATGATAAACATAGCGCAGCATACTCTAGCAGATATGGAAGGTGTTTCTGCTATAACAGAACAAACCTCTGCTGCTACAGAAGAGGTATCTGCTACGACTGAAGAACAATCTGCTGCAATGTCAGAGATTTCCGCCGCTGCTCAAAACTTAGCAGGGTTATCAGAAAGACTTAACAGCATGGTATCAGAATTTAAAGTATCATAATAAATTAAATAATTTTAAAAAAATAAAAAGGTAGATATTTGGAAAAACCAAACATCTGCCTTTTTATTTTGAAAAGTAAGCTCAGCATAAGAAATATAAATTTTATCAAATATGTTTTAACGTAAAAAGTAACATGACCCAGTATTTGTTTTTTAGTTTTAGTCTCAAGTAATATATAATTAAGTAAGGTCATAATTAAAATACCCCTAATAAAGCTAATACGCTCTCTTTTATTAAAGTAAAAAATATATATGGGGGGGAATCAAAAGATGAAGGACGCTAAGGATTGGTATTTAGTAAGAAGGTTATACCAAAAAGGGATGAAAATTAAAGAGATTGCAAGAGAATTAGGGATGTCTAAAAATACTGTGAAGAAACTCATTAATTCTGAAGAACCACCCAAATACACAAGAGCTATAACTTCTACCAAGATTGACTGCTATAAGGATAAAATAGGAGAAATGCATTTGGAAGAGGGGCTAAAAGGTACAGAGATTCTCAAAGAATTAAATAAATTAGGTTATGAGGGCGGGATAGGTCCTATTTATAGGTACATAAATACCTTAAAGAATGAAGTGAATAATAGCATACCTGAAGAAGGTATAGAGGATGTTCTTAAGATTAAATTACTTCATGGGAATGTAATAGAGGTTTATGATGTGGATTCCAATGTCATAAAGATGCTAAAAGTAGACACTAATTTAGAACATCTTACAATGCTTGAAGAGGAGGATTATGCATAATTCACTTTTTAGAGAGAAGTATAAAGTAACTTCTCTCTTTTTTTGCTCTATAGAATGTAAAAATTCCATAATTGTATTATAAAAATTCCGCTTAATTTGACTAAGTGTGTCGATATTAAAAGAAATGTATATACAATTCGACAAAGTGTAAATGTTTACAAAAGAAAAATAAAAGAAAAAGGGTCAAAATTTAATAAAAAAATTAAAAAATAGGGTCAAAATTCGTTGACAAACTGTAATAAATTTGCTTAAATAATATATATAAACAATGAATAATATGTCAGATAAGTAATTTTTATAGCGTAACATGTAGTTATATGGGAGTATATGTAGAAAAATGAATGCAAAAATTTAAGAGAGAGGGTGGTTGACTAATGGAATTATTGTTTGTAAATTGACGAGATTAAATTATGGAAAATAATTTAATATATTTAAAAATATTATGAAAATAAATAAAAATTTAAAATATGGGGTGGATATTAAATGGATAAGACAAAAATAAGTATTGTTGGAGCAGGTTTAGTAGGTTCGACTATTGCGCATACATTAATGTTAAGTTCACTGGTAACAGAAATAGTTTTGGTTGATGCAAATATGGAAAAGGCTGAGGGGCAGGCAATGGATTTGAACCATTGTATACCTTCTATGATGCCTGTAAAAGTAAAAGCTGGTAATTATGCTGAGTGTGCAGGTTCTAAGATAGTGATAATTACAGCGGGAGTAGTCCAACAGCAAAATGAGTCAAGACTTATGTTAACAAAACGCAATTCTGAAATTTTCATGTCTATAATCGATGAATTAAAAAAATATTGTAAAGATTCTATAATTCTAGTTGTCACAAATCCAGTAGATGTGCTAACCTACGTTGTTAATCAGTTAATGGGAATTGAAAGTAAAAGAGTAATTGGAACTGGAACGGTGCTGGATACTGCAAGGTTTAGATATTTATTAAGTGAGTACATTAAGGTGGATTCAAGAAATATATATGGTTATATCATTGGGGAACATGGAGATAGTTCAGTACCAGTGTGGAGTGTAACAAATGTTTCAGGGATAGATATTGATAATTATTTAAAACGTGATTCAAAGACTAGTAGAATGAGGATGCTTATTCATAAGGAGGTAGTAGATTCTGCCTATAAAATAATAGAGAAAAAAGGTTCTACATATTATGGAATTGCGGTAGCAGTAAGAAATGTAGTGGAAGCAGTATTAAGAAATCAAAATTCAATTTTTACTGTATCAAGTTACATGCAAGGACCATACGGCATATATGATGTGTGCTTATCATTGCCAACAGTAATAAATTCATCAGGAGTTGAAAGGGTTCTAGAAATAAATTTGAGCTCAGAGGAAATTAGGAAGATACAAAATTCCGCAAATCAAATTAAAAGTGTTATTTCTGAATTAAAAGGATCTATATTACCAGAGGATAAACTGTGCGGTAGTTTATAGAAAAAAGATTAGCAATGTTAATAAAATATAATATCTTATTAAATAAAGAATAGGGGAGAGAACTTTAATGAACATAACTGAAAAATTATTAAAGATTGAGAAAATGGTTAACGATGGAGTTACTTCTAAAGATGTATGTTTCATATTAGAAATGATAGGTGGATCTGTTCCTGTGGAGATTCTTGAAGAATTAAAATTATATACTGACTACTTACCTATGGCTAAACAGGTTTCATTTTCAGATGAAAAAAGATATTTACATTTTTTATGGGATGTACTTGATAGGCTGCCTATTGGAGTAGTAGCAAACTTTGCTATTCCTTATCGTAGAATAATAGCACAAAAATTATTTAAGAAGTGTGGTAAAAATTTCATAGCAGAAGAGAATGTTCGTTTTAATATTGCAGATAATATTGAAATAGGTGATGATGTATTTATAAATCGTGGTGTATTTATTGATTCTAAGGGTGGAGTATCACTTGGAAATTCTGTTGGATTAGCGGAGAATGTTATGATTATTACTCATTCTCATTCTGAGGATGATCATTCAAGAAGAGAGTATGGTAAGGTAGTTATTGAAGATTATGCAAAGATATATATAAATGCAACTATATTTCCGGGTGTTACCATAGGCGAACAGGCTGTTGTTGCATCTGGTGCTATTGTAAACAAGGATGTTTATAAAGATATATTAGTAGGAGGTGTTCCTGCAAAACCATTAAGAGAAAGAAAAACAATGGGAAGAACGAGAGAGGAATTAAGTCATATATGGCTTCATGATAGGATTTTTCAAGAAGTATAGTATTTTATAATAGATTATTTTAGAAACATATAATAGTCCATTGAAATGCAAAACTCCTTAAGGGATTAGATAACCTTAAGGAGTTTTGCATTATTAAAGGAATGTTAAGACTTATTTTATATTTGATTAATAAATAGATGCTAATATTTAAGTATAAGTTATGATATAATAATAGGCATAAGCTTAGGTGTATAAATTAGTTGAGTTATTGGAGTATTGGTGATGTATCAAAATATAAACATTTATTTTAAAAGATAGGAGAGTTAAAATGGTAGAATTTATAGTTAACTGGGCGATTTTTGTGCTGGGTAAGCTGGGTTACCTAGGCGTATTTTCGCTTATGGCATTAGAAAGTGCATGTATTCCTATTCCAAGTGAGGCTATTTTGCCTTTTGGTGGATACTTAGCATCTTCTGCTTATACAGGTAGTAGATTAAGTCTTCCTTTAGTTATTCTTATAGGAACCTTAGGAGGAACCTTTGGTTCAGTTTTTGCATATTTTATTGGAGCAAAAGGTGGAAGGCCTCTTGTTGAGAAATATATGCATAAGCTTAAATTATCAAAAACTCATCTTGAAATGAGTGATAATTATTTCAATAAATATGGTGAGAAGATAGCCTTTTTCTCAAGGTTGCTGCCTATAATTAGAACCTTCATATCCTTACCTGCAGGCATCAGTAAAATGAATTTTAAAAAGTTTGTGGCGTATACTTTCTTTGGTTCATTAATCTGGAGCATACTTCTTGGTTATGCTGGTTATGCTATGGGACAAAATTGGACATTAATAAGATCTTGGCTTCATATAGCTGATTATTTTGTTGCAGCTGCAATAGTTGCACTTGCAGTTTATTTGTTTATAAAAAGAAGAAAAAGACAACAAGTTAATAATATGTAGTTTTAGATAGTAAAAAGTCTAGTTCCTTTGAAGGGAATTAGGCTTTTTTTATTATAGAGAATCTGTAGTTTAGTAATAAACATAGAGGTGAAAAAGTATATATATAATAAAACTGCAGTTTGTCATATTACTATAATTTAAGCTAAGGTTTTCTAGAAATTTGGGAGGCGTCGTATGAAGGTTCTTGTTACTGGAGGATACGGTTTTATAGGTTCACATGTGGTGGAACGATTTTATAGAGAGGGACATGAAGTATATATAATTGACGATTTGTCCACAGGCAATGTAAAAAATGTTAGCTGCAAACATAAGGGATATAAATTTAATGTTGTGGATAAGAAATGTGATGAGATTTTTAAAATAAACAAGTTCCATATAGTTGTTCACCTAGCAGCACAAATTGATATTTCAAAATCCATTGAAAGTCCTTTTATGGATGCTAGGGCAAATATATTAGGGCTGGTTAATATGTTAGAGCTTTCAGTGAAATATAAAGTTAGGAAATTTATATTTGCTTCATCAGCAGCAGTATACGGAAATAATGAAAATATTCCGCTAAAAGAAGATGATGAATGCATACCTGTTTCACCCTATGGTTTTAGTAAGCATATAGGGGAACAATACTGTAACAAATGGATGGAGTTATTTCACCTTGATACGATATGCTTTAGATTTTCCAATGTTTATGGTCCAAGGCAGGGGATAAATGGAGATGCAGGAGTAATATCCACATATATGAATAGGATTATGAACGGTCAAGAGGTTAACTTATTTGGAAGCGGAGAACAAACTAGAGATTTTGTATATGTAGATGACGTAGCAGAAGCAATATATAAAGCATCAGAAAGTTACGCAGCAGGAGTGTTTAATGTTTCAACTAGTACACAAAGCAGCATAAATGAGATCATATCAATATTAGGCAGGCTTCATAAAATTAAAGGTATTGTAAAAAAAGAGGCGAGAAACGGTGATATTAAGCATTCATGTTTAGACAATACAAAAATAAAGAAAACACTTGATTGGGTACCATTGAATAATCTGGAGGAAGGACTTAAGCAGACTTATGTTTGGTTTTACGATAATTATAAGTCTGGGAATTCTAAAGAAGAACAACGTCAAAAAAAGAAAAAACATTATTTTATAAAAAAGGCATTACCGTATATAGAGAACATAATATTTTTTATGATAATACTTTTATTGGATATGTTCCTAAAAAAGGATTCTGCCTTTAAGACAATAGATCTGAAGATTATCTATATAATTATTGTTGGAATTGTATATGGTACTGGTCAATCAATAATATCCATAATTTTATCTTGTACCTTATTTACCTATGAGTCAATGTCCATAGGTAAGGATTTTATCTCCCTATTATTTGATACAGGCTTTCTGCTGCAGTTAAATGTCTATATTTTAATAGGTATGCTGGTGGGCTACGTTATAGATAAACGGGAGAAAGATGCTAATTCATCAAGATTAACTATAGAGGCAATGGAAGAAGAATACAGTTTTTTACAGGAATTATATAATGAGACCTATGAAGCTAAAGTTCAGCTTCAAAATCAGATTATCAACTCTGAAGACAGCTTCGGTAAGATTTATGGAGTAATAAGAGAAATAGATAGTCTTGAACCAGAGTGTATATTTGAATCAGCAATAGATGTGCTTGAAAAAATATTGAAGACCGATGAAATTTCAATATATATAGTAGATAGAAATGAAAAATATCTCAGGCTCACGGTAAAGTCAAGCAAAGATAAATTTTTACCTGCAAAGACCATAAGTTCAGAGTATTTTATGGAAGCCAAAGAACAGATTTTTCATGGTGAAATTTTTGTTAATAAAGATATGAATCAAGGGATGCCAATGTTAATCGCTCCGGTGGTAAATGACTCTAAGACCATTGCTGTTATTATGCTTCATAATGTGGAATTTGAAAGATTAAATCTGTATTACGAGAATTTATTTAGAGTTGCTTGTAAGCTTATAAACTCAGCAATTATTAGGGCTTATTTATATGAAAAAGCAATAGATAGAGAAAGATATATAGAAGGCACTATATTTTTAAAGAAGGAATTCTTTGAAAAGATGCTTAGTATAAAAATAAAGGCTATGGTGAAAAACAAGTCAGAGTTTTCCATGCTTAAAATAAGTAATCCTAAGGAGAATTATATGGAACTGTCTCAAAACTTGAGCGAACTTATAAGAGAAACTGACTTTACGGGGGTAGGAGCAGACAATGATATATATATTGTTTTATCAAATGCTGCGGACTCAGACTCCAGGCTAGTTATCAATAGATTGAAGGATAAAGGCATAGAAGCTTATAAATATTCAGGGGAAGATTAGTATGTATGTGTATTATTTAATAAACTTAATATTAGGTTTGGTAGTATTTTACCATCAAAAACGGCACAAAAAAGATCATGCTTTAATTGGTTTATTGATAATGGTGTTTTTACCCTATGTAGGAATGATTATATATATAATATTAGAACTCAGCAGCAGATATATACATGAGTTTGAGAGAGATAAATTTCAATATAATGTTGATGAAGATAATCAACATATAAGTTTGCTATTAAGAAAGGAAGCATTAAAGGAAGGTATAGATATTATTCCTATTGAAGATGCTCTAGTTCTTAATGATGAAGGTGTAAAAAGGAATTTGATTATCAATGCTTTAAAGGGGGATGCATATCAATATTTAGGTTTTTTAAAAAAGGCACTTAAGGATGAGGATACTGAAACTTCACATTATGCTGCTACTGCAGTTACAGAAGTAAAGAGGAAACTAACACTTGCAATGCAGGAATTAGAAGAAAAATGTCAAGAAGATAATTCCAATATAGATATTTTTAAAACTTATGCAGATATCATAAAGAGGTATATGGACAGTGGTTTATTAGATAAGAAAACTCAAAAAGAATACTTATATAAATATAGAAGAGTACTAAAATATATTTTAAAGTATGATAAAACAGAGGAATATTATTTTGAACAGATAGTGAAATGTAACATTATAACGAAGAATTATGATAAGGCAATTTATTATAGTTATAAATATATGAAATATTTTAGTAAAAGCTATAAACCTTATTTGCTTCTTATGAATATATATTATACCGCAAGAAACAAAGAAGAGTTCAGCCAAGTTCTTGATGAACTTAGGAATTCTCATATACGCCTTGAAAAAGATGCTTTAGAGATTGTAAGGTTCTGGATAGAAGGGGAGTGCCTTGTTAGAGAAATAAAATCGTAATTTAATATAGAAGTGGATGATAATAGATGAAAATTTGTATTATAGCCGAAGGTAGTTATCCGTATGTCACTGGAGGGGTAGCAAGTTGGATACAGATGCTGGTAACACTTAACCCGGAACATGAATTTATAGTTTACGCTATAGGGGCTTGTGAGGAAATAAGAGGTAGGTTTAAATATGATATCCCTAGAAATGTAATAGAGGTTAAAGAGTTTTTTTTGGATTCTTATGCTAAGTATAGTGGAGGGTGGGGGAAAAGATTTAATTTAACTAATGAGGAGAAGGAAGCATTAAAAGGACTGATAATTGGCAGCGGCTTTCGGTGGGGAGAGTTGTTTAAGCTAATTGAGAAAAGTAAATATACCTGTGTCTCTGACTTTCTTATGAGTCGAGATTTTTTTGATATTATCACTCAGGTAAGTGAAGAATATTACCCATATATGGTATTTAATGATTTCTTCTGGACAGTAAGATCTATGCTGCTTTCTTTGCTTGAGGTCCTAAAAAATTCTATTCCATATGCAGACATATATCACAGCGTATCCACGGGCTATGCAGGAGTTGTGGCTGCTCTAGGCAAGCACAAGTATGGGTCTCCTGTAGTACTCTCGGAACATGGGATTTACACAAGGGAGAGAGAGGAAGAAATTATAAAATCAGATTGGGTAAAGGGCTATTTGAAGGATATTTGGATAAAGTATTTCTACAGTTTATCTAGCTGTGCATATACTTATGCAGATAAAGTAGTCTCTCTTTTCGATAGGAATAAAAGAATACAAATAGAAATGGGCTGTGATAAAAATAAAATATCAATAATACCAAACGGCATTAGCAGCAGTGATTTTATAGATATTGATAGAACTAAAGATAATGAAGAAATAATTAACATAGGGGCTGTGGTAAGGATTGTGCCTATTAAAGATATTAAAACTATAATTCAGGGATTTGCTATAGCAGCAGAGAAACTTAAAAATATAAAGCTTTATATATTAGGTCCTGAAGACGAAGATAAAACCTATACAGATGAATGTAAGTTGCTGGTAGAGTCACTAAACTTAGATAATGTTACTTTTACTGGCCAGGTTAATATAAAAGATTATATAGGTAAGATGGATATTTTGGTTCTAGGCAGTATAAGCGAGGGGCAGCCTCTAGCAGTGTTAGAAGGAATGGCAGCAGGAAAACCTCATATTCTAACTGATGTGGGCAGCTGCAGGGAACTTATGTATGGAAATAATGATGGCTTTGGTGAAGCAGGAATTGTAATTCCGGTTATGGACTATGAAGCCTTAGGAGCTTCTATTGTAACTCTAAGTAAAAACAAGCCGCTTAGAGACAAACTAGGTAAAAGTGCCCATAAAAGAGTATCAAAGCTGTACACTATTGATAATTTCATTAGCGGGTATAAAAGAATCTATGAAGAAGTGGTGAGAAATAAATAATGTCAGGAATAGGATTTCAGTTAAAAGGGTTATTTAAGGAAAAAGGTTATTTTTATAGTATTAGGGGTTATTTTATTTCAACAATGGTAACTGTTGGTCCAACTGTCTTATGTATTTTTTTGATAACTGCTATGCAGTTTCTTTTAAAAAGTACAGGTGAATCCTATAAAAATATTGAATTGTTTTTAGTAGTTATAGTATATTGTTTTGCTTTTTCACTTATTATAACAGGTGGGATTATAATGCTTGCTGCAAGGTACGTGGCAGACTGTATATATGAAAAGCAGCTTAATAAAATACTGCCTTCTATGTTTGGACTTGTAATCATTGTACTAATGCTTGGATTTTTTTCTATAAATATTTTCTTTATAAAATCAAGTATTAATATTGGAACTAAGATATTAGCTTATTTAATATTTAGCGAGATATCGATTATATGGATTGAATCTATATATCTTACAGCTATAAAGGATTATATTGCTGTAGTTGTTAGTTTTCTTATAGGAATAATTGCTATATTTATAATGTTTGAGGTGTTTAATATACTCCTAATAATGACACCATTATCATCAGCTCTATTCTCCATTATGTTTGGTTTTTTAATAATAGCAGTTCTTTTTACTATAAAATTATATGAATTATTTGGTGGAGTAGATCTTTCATTAAAGAGCTGCTTAGAGGTATTAAAGGTAATGGATAAGTATGGAGAATTGATAATAATAGGTATGTGTTATTATTTAGGTATGTATGTACACAATTTCGTATTTTGGATAAGTGATCAGGGTACAATAGTGGCTAATACTTTTCGTGTAGCTCCTTTTTATGACGTACCTATGTTTTATGCTTTTCTTACTATAATACCTATTACTGTAATATTTACAGTAAAGCTTGAAACCTCAATTTATCCTAAATATAAACATTATTATGCGTTAGCACAAGGCAAGGGGAGTATTAAAGATTTAAAACGAGCTAAAGAGGATCTGATTGGCGTATTATCTACTGAATTAAAATATATGATGGAGATACAGCTATTTATAACTTTTGCATTTATAATCTTTGGTATGAGAATACTTCCATCAATTGGTTTTACACTACTGTCTACCAATATTTTCGCTATACTTACATTAGGAAGTTTTGCTTATGTCAGCGTATTTCTTGTATTAATAGTGTTATTGTATTTTGACCATAGAAAAGGAGCAATGAATATTTCTATTTTATTTTTTACCACAAATCTTATATTTACCATTATAACTATCTATTTAGGTTCTGGCTTCTATGGCTATGGTTTTTTCGCCTCTGCACTATTTTCAGTAATTATATCTTTTATAAAACTAGATTCTTTTTTAAGGGATATAGATTATTACACTTTTGCAGCGCAACCCATTATAGCTAAAAAGATAAATGGTGTATTTACAAAGTTATACAATTTGCTTTGAATGTTCTTAATATTAAAAAAGAAGCGCGCAATGTATGATAACTATAATTGCACGCTTCTTTTCTGTCACTTTTTAACTCTTATGCTTATTAGATAGAAATACCCTTCAGGAAATCTACCATAGTTTGCAAAATCCACGGCGGGCCTTTCTGTTGATGGATCATCAATACTTATAGCTAACATATAGTTGCCTGGTTTTATGGCTGAAGGTATAGATATCTTAGTGCTAAAAGTATGACTACCTGGCAGCCAATTCCTAATATCTTCTGTTAATGTAGTTTTACTTATTATTTTTCCATCTAAATAAAGCAGATAGATGCTTACAGGCCATTTATAGTAAAAGGGAGCAATACCAATATTTTTTACAGTTATAGTTACTAACACTGCTTTGTTTGAATTAGTAGTTGATGGAGCAGAAACTTCACTTAATACAAACCTATAGCCTATAGTTTTGAGAAATTTGTTAAAGTTTTCTTGAAGAGCTGTATCTGATATTTTTGCCGGGCAGTTAGGTCCTATCCAGGATATATGGCTCTTAATAGCCTGATGTATTGTATCGTTTATTTTGGAACTAGTAAAATATTGAACCCCAGCATTTCCTTCAGCGAATTCTCCACCTGAAGGAGAGGTTTTCCAAAATTCAGGCATTGCAGCCTGCTCTGTTTTTGTATATTCATTGAAATAACCAAGGTTTACCCAAGAAAGTAACTGGTATGTCTCATAGTTGTTTCCCATTACATCATTAAAAATACCTATGTTACTAACCTTTGAGATATTAAAAGGTCTTCTCATCATAAGCAATTTATCTGGGAAGCTATTAATATAGTGCTTTACATACTGGTTAACAATTGACTCCTTAGGAAAAGGTATAAATGTATACTCAGATGCTTGCATAGTATGGAGCTCCCCCCAGTGGCCAAGGCTGCCAATTTCTACAAATGCTATATCGCCTGATTTATTATACTTTCTTCCAAGAGTAGATATTAATTTTTCATGATATGATAGCAGTATAGGATTTTCATAGTTAGGACTAAAACCTTTCCCATACTTGTTATCATACCAAGTGCCGTTCCGATTTATCTCTTCATATAACCAGTCAGGAATATCTTTATGTTTGCCGGTGCTTGGATAATCAAGAACCAATCTTAATATAATTTTAACATTATGCTCATGCCAATAATTCAAATTATATTTTTTCTCAATACTACTAAAATCATATTGTCCTTTTATAGGTTCAATGTCCTTCCAAGTTATGCAGGCGAATACCAGTTTGTAAGGCTGCCCAGTGACTATCCATCTTCCATCGGGGGCAAAGCCCATAAGAGGATTATCTAAGACTTTATTGCTTTCAACAGGTATATTTTTTTTGGTAAAAATGGTCATGTAACTTCTTCCTTACATCTAAAATTGCTAAAGGAGAGGAATAGTATAATTATACTGGTGTTAGTGCGTATATATTACAGCCTGGGTGAGTATAGAATAATATTAACAGTCCATAACTTTTTAGCTGTGTTGGTATATAAAATTAGAGAAGGTATCATAATATATTAAGTATACAATTTAGGAAGGAAGTGTTCTTAATGGCAGTAAGTAATGCAATGACCATTGATTTTCTCAGATCTGCCTATGGTGGAGAAAGTATGGCACATATGAGGTATCTTATATGGGGAGATGAAGCAGAACATGATGGTTACCCAAACATAGGAAGACTTTTTAAGGCCGTAGCATATGCAGAATGGGCACATGCTAAAAATCATTTTAACGTACTTAAAGATGAAGTGGGCGACAAAACAGTTGCAGCTGGGGCAGTATTTGGTAAAACCAACATTGTAGAAAATCTTCAAGGGGCCATTGATGGAGAATTACATGAAATTAAGCAAATGTATCCCGTATATCTTCAAACTGCAAAATTTCAAGCAGAAAGAGATGCTGAAAGATCCTTTCATTATGCATTAGAAGCAGAAAAAATTCATGCTGATTTATTTCAGAAAGCTCAAGATAAAGCTAAGGATGGAAAAGATATAGAGGCAGATAAGATTTATATATGTCCTGTATGTGGATTTACGGAGATTGGAGACAATGTTGAAAATTGTCCTGTTTGTGGGGCTAAAAAGGATATATTCAAGGCATTTTAAAGAATTAAATATAGCAATAAAAGAGGGGTTATACGTGGAGTATAAGCCCTTTTTTCTGAATTAAAAATTAAATTTGGGGTAATATATGGTGTGAAAATCCAAAGAAGATTAAATTGTATCTTGATAAACATTGGAGGAATGTAATATGGCATGGATTAAGTTTTTAACTGAGTATGTTAAATCACCTAGAACAGTAGGAGCACTAGCACCAAGCTCTCCAAGTCTTGCTGAAAAGATGGTTAATGACATAGACTTCCGTAGGGCAAAATGTATTGTAGAATATGGACCTGGCACAGGAGTGTTTACAGAAAAGCTTATTAGTAATAAAAGGAGCGACACCTTATTAATATTATTTGAGTACAATGAGAGGTTTTATAAACAATTAAGTGAAAAATATAATGATGTTGACAATTTGACTATAATAAATGACTCTGCTGAATACATAGAAAAGTATTTAAAACAATATAATATAGAAAAAGTTGATTATATAGTATCTGGGTTACCATTTGCAAGTTTACCTAAGAGTGTTTCAAATAAGATATTAGAATCAACTCAGAATGTATTAAGAAAGGGAGGGCTTTTTATAACTTTTCAATATACATTGCTGAAAAAAGATTACATTGAAAATTATTTTTCAGATATAAGCTACAATAGAGTATTTATTAATTTACCGCCTGCGTATGTTTTGAAGTGCGAAAATGGTTAGTGGCGAATGTTGACAATCTGTGTTTTATTGTGTAAAATAGTAAAAATTTATATTTTTGTGTAAAAAGTTTAATAAAAAGTGGGGGGTATCTAAATTGGCTTATTATTACAATGATGTATCTAGAACTTTTAACGAATATTTACTTATTCCAAATCTGACAAGAAAGGACTGCATACCTAGTAATGTTAGTTTAAAAACGCCTGTAGTAAAATTTAAAAAAGGTGAAAAGCCTTCCTTGGAATTAAATATTCCTTTTGTTTCCGCTATTATGCAGTCTGTTTCTGATGACAATTTAGCTATAGCATTAGCAAGATGCGGCGGAATGTCCTTTATTTATTCTTCTCAGGCTATAGGAAGTCAAGTAGAGATGATAAAAAAGGTAAAAAGGTTCAAAGCAGGTTTTGTAGCTAGTGATGCAAATCTAACTCCAGAACATACTTTGAAAGATGTAGTTGAAATGAAGGAAAGGACAGGCCACTCAACTATTGCAATTACTGAAGATGGTTCTCCATCAACGAGACTGATGGGTATTGTTACATCTAGAGATTATAGAATTAGCAGAGATTCTTTAGATAAAAAAGTAAAAGAGTTTATGACACCTTTCTCAAAGCTTATTGTAGGAAATGAAGGCATCACTTTAAGTGAGGCAAATAACATAGTATGGGAGCATAAACTAAACTGTCTGCCAATAATAGATAAAGACCAAAACCTGGTATATTTCGTATTTAGAAAAGATTATGATGATCATAAGAAAAATCCAAATGAATTATTAGATTCAGAAAAAAGACTTGTAGTTGGAGCTGGAATAAATACAAGAGACTACAAAGAAAGAGTTCCTGAGCTTATTAAAGCAGGAGCAGATATACTATGTGTAGATTCTTCTGATGGATATAGTGAGTGGCAGAGAGAAGCTATTGAATATATTAAACAGGAACATCCTGAGGCAAAAGTAGGTGGAGGAAATGTTGTTGATAAAGAAGGATTTGCTTACTTAGTAGAAGCGGGCGCTGATTTTGTAAAGGTAGGAATAGGCGGGGGATCCATATGTATAACTAGAGAACAAAAAGGAATCGGAAGAGGTCAAGCAACTGCTATTATGGAAGTGGCTAAGGCTAGGGATGAATACTATGAACAAACGGGTATATATATTCCAATATGCTCAGATGGAGGAATAGTACATGATTATCACACTGTGGTAGCTATGGCAATGGGAGCTGATTTTATAATGATGGGAAGGTATTTTGCAAGATTTGATGAAAGTCCTGCAAAAAAAGTTAAATTGGGAAGTAATTATGTAAAAGAATATTGGGGAGAAGGTTCTAACCGTGCAAGAAACTGGCAGAGATATGATTTAGGAGAAGGAACAAAGCTTAGCTTTGAAGAAGGTGTAGACAGCTATGTTCCTTATGCTGGCAAGCTTCAGGATAATTTAGAAGTTACTTTGAGCAAAATTAAGTCAACCATGTGCAGCTGTGGTTCTATTACCATTGAAGAGCTGCAAAGAACCGCAAGAATTTCGCTAGTTTCCTCCACTAGTATAATTGAGGGTGGAGCACATGATGTTATATTAAAAGAAAATAATTATTAGAATTTAGGAATTTTAAGTAAGGCAGGTATGGTTAATAAATTACCTGCCTACTTTATTTGATAATATGATCTGTTTGTATTATGTTTCATAACTGACATTTTCACTATCAAGCTTTGTATCATCAGGATGCACATCTGTTACAGCAGCTTCGTTGTAATCTCCCTCGTAATTTAAGATGAAATCTACTATATTCTCAGCTGCATGAGGATTTATATAAGCTCTTTGACTATTTTTTATTTGATTAAGCTTTTCAGCATTATTTAAAAGTAAGTTGTCTATTGTGTTTTTCAGATTATCAAGATTCTCGCAAATTACTGCAAGATTATATTTCGCGGCAAACTCAGGGTTTCCTTGCTCTTGACCAGGTAAAGCCCCTGTAATTATTATAGGTACATTACAGGATATGGCTTCCATCATAACATTTGGACTCCCTCTTGTGAAAGCAATATCAGAGGAAAGCATTAAATCTTGTATGTTTTTAGTAAATCCATAAATTTGAACCTTGTTACCATACTTTCCAATAAGAGATTTTTCTAGATGTTCTTTTAATGCAATATTTCGTCCAGCAACAATTTTTACATTACAATTAAAATTATCTAGAAGTATTTTGGCGATATTACTCATATTGCCTACACCTTCTCCGCCGCTCATTATTAGGCAATTGAGAGATGTATTTATATCATAATGATGTTTTCCATTGTGGTTATGAAACTTTGAGCGAACAGGAAAACCAAAAACTTTTATTTTTTCTTCTGTTACACCATATTCAATGCACTTTTCTTTTGCCTCTTCAGTTGGACTTATGATAGCAGCTGCTCGTGGGTCTGCCCAAAGGGGATATATGCTGACTAAATCTGCTATAAGAGTAATAAAGGGTATTTTTAGATTTTGTTCTTCTAGAATATCTATAACGGAGCCATTAAAATTAGGATGCACAGATAAAATTAAATCTGGTTTCACTTTATCTAATAATTTGAGCAGATTAGTTCTAATTAGAGAACTAATAATTTTATTTATTAAATCAGGCTTTATAGAAGAGATACTCCAAATAAGCTGCCATAAACCTTCTACATGCCTGGTAATCGGCCCATAAGATTTACCTATTTTCAATAATGAATGTCCACCTAATGAGAATCCATCCACAACATGAATATTGATATTACTATTTTGTGGAATTTTTTCACATAAAGACTCAGTTATGCTTTTATGTCCATGACCTGTATGGTCAGAGGAAATAATAAGTATATTTTTGATCATGATATCTTCCCTTCCCTTTGTTTAGTTAAATTAATGGAAACTCATTTCCCACTAGTATGTCATGCAGGTAATACTATCTTAGTTAATTTTATCATACATCTTGAGAAATGGTATGTTAATTTACTATTTTATACTAAATTTGTAGATGATTTAGAAGAAATAGGATATAATAATAGAACATTGCATAGTTAAAGCTAAACTAATTGCCTAAAGGAGTTATATTAATGAACAAGCGTAACATAGGAATAATTTATACTGTAGCCGTATTTATAGTTTTAGCAGCTTTTGATAATATTATTATAGGTTTATTCCCGCCACTTTTTTCCTCAATATCAAAAGACTTAAATATACCTTTATCAGCTCTAGGCTTTGTTTCTGCTGCAAATATTTTAGTAACCTCAATATCATCAGTTTATTGGGGGTATCTAGCGGGAAAGTTTAAGCGAAAAACTTTAATTATTGTAGGTACTATATTTTGGGCAGTTTCAGTCTATTTAACCTCACTTAGTAGAACTTATTACCAGCTTTTATTTTTTCAAATTTTTACGGGAATAGGCTTAGGATGTATTGCATCAATTGGTTTCAGTGTATTAACTGATTATATTCCTCAGAAGTTTCGTGGGATGCTTCTAAGCCTTTGGGGAATGTCACAGGGATTTGGTGGAATAGCAGGAGCATTGATAGCGTCACTAATAGCTACGTCCTCAAATTGGAGAAAACCCTTTGAGATTGTTAGTTATATTGGGTTTCTTCTAATTATTTTATATTTGTTTGTGAAGGAACCAAAAAAGGGTGGTGCAGAACCAGAACTAAAAAAACTAATAAATTCTGGGTATGAATATAATTATAGTATTGAGTTAAAGCAAGTATATAAAATAGCCTCTAAAAATAGTAATATTTTATTATTTTTACAAGGACTTTTTATGAATATTACTACAGGAAGTTTAATATGGCTTCCTACCCTATATATTTCGAAAATATATCAACAAGGGTATAGTATGAAAACAGCAATTATTGCTTCTGGATATCTCTACGGTATATTTCAGTTGGGCGGAATGACTTCAGGCTTTTTTGGTTATCTAGGCGATAGATTTCAAAGAAAAAGCTATAGAGGCAGGGCACTTTTAACTTCTTTTTTTGTTTTTATAACTGCTCCTATTTATGCAGCGATGTTTATAATTCCAATGAAAAATCTTATGCTGCCTAATGATGGTAATGCATATTCTATATTCTTAGCCTTGCTAAAGCAGATAGCCTTAAATCATTGGATGACTGCATTATTTATTCTATCCTTACTTGCTTCTGCAGCTCAATCGGCTAACACTCCTAATTGGCTTGCGCTTATAACAGATGTAAATCTTCCGGAACATAGGGGGACAGCCTTTAGTGCAGCTAATCTTTCTAACAGCATTGGAAGAACCTTTGGAAATGTAGGTGTAGCATTTTTACTTGGCATTGTTTCGCAGTATACGGGTGAACCTAATAGCTATATTATCACACTAATTACACTGCAAATGTTCTTGATTCCATCGGCCTTATGCTATGTTAGAATGGCTAGAACAAATATAATTGACATAAGAAATGTTAAGACTACTCTTCGAAAAAGGGCTAATGAAACATAAAAATCTGTGGCGAACAGGCGCCACAGATTTTTATGTTCTTTATTTATTTTTTCTTCCCCAAGAGTCTTTCATGGAGACAATTCTATTAAATACTAGTTTATTATCTTTTGTATATTTTGAATCTACAGCAAAATAACCTTTGCGGATAAATTGAAATTTTTCCTCGGGTTTTGCAGATATTATATAAGGCTCTATATAGCATGACTCTAATACAACTAATGAATTAGGATTTAAATTTTCTTTCCAATCCGAAACATCATGTTTTTGTTCTTCATCAGGAAGCAGTAAACCTTCATACAGTCTAACCTCTGTTTTCACAGCGTGGGCGGCAGATACCCAATGAATAGTTCCTTTTACTTTACGACCATCCTTAGCATCTCCGCCTTTAGTATCTGGATCATAGGTACAGTGAAGTTCTAATATTTCACCCGTAGCATCATCTTTTACAAAATCGCTGCATTTTACAAAGTAAGCATTTCTAAAGCGCACCTCTGAACCTGGGAAAAGTCTAAAATATCCCTTTGGTGGATTTTCCATAAAGTCTTCTTGTTCGATATAGAGTTCTCTTGAAAAAGGAACCTTTCTAATGCCCATCTCAGGTTTTTCTGGATTGATAGGTGCCTCAAACCATTCTACTTTGCCCTCAGGATAATTGGTTATTATGACCTTAATTGGACTTAAAACTGCCATTATGCACGGAACTTTTGTTTTCAAATCATCTCTAATGCTGTGTTCTAACATAGCCACGTCAACAGTACTTTCATTCTTAGCTATGCCGATTTCTCCAAGAAAATGTTTAATGGCTTCTGGAGTATAGCCTCTTCTTCTTAGCCCTCTTAGCGTTGGAAGTCTTGGATCATCCCAACCATCAACATAACCTTCACTAACTAGCTCACGAAGATACCTTTTGCTTGTTACCACTCCACTTAAATTCATCCTGCCAAACTCTCTTTGCTTTGGAGGATTGTTTATTTCTAGTTCATTTAAAACCCATTCATATAGAGGTCTATGATCTATAAATTCAGCAGAGCATAATGAGTGAGTTACATGCTCTATAGCGTCCTGCAAAGGATGAGCGAAATCATACATAGGATATATGCACCAGGTATCTCCTGTTCTATAGTGATGTGCGTATTGAATACGATATATTACAGGATCTCTCATATTGAGATTTGGTGAAGACATATCGATCTTTGCTCTTAATACCTTTGAACCTGCAGGGAATTTACCTTTTTTCATTCTCTCAAAAAGATCTAGATTCTCTTCAATAGAACGATTTCTATATGGACTTTCTTTTCCTGGCTCCGTTAAAGTACCTCTATAGTTTCGAATTTCCTCTGGACTTAAATCACAAACATAGGCTTTATTCTTTTTAATAAGTTTGATAGCATATTCATAGATTAACTGAAAATAATCAGAGCCATAAAATAGTCTATCTTCCCAGTCGTAACCCATCCATTTCATGTCCTCTTGAATGGATTTTACATATTCTTCATCTTCTTTAGCTGGGTTTGTATCATCAAATCTAAGATTGAATTTACCGCCGTATTTTTGTGCAGCACTGTAGCTTATATTTATAGCATAAGCACTGCCTATATGAAGATATCCGTTTGGCTCAGGGGGAAAACGGGTATGGATTCCTTCTGGATAAATACCATCCTCTAAGTCTTTTTCAATAATTTTTTCAATGAAGTTTTTACCAGATCCTGTGTCATCGATGTTTTCAATATTATCAGCCATGAAAATTAACCTCCTGTTAGCTAAAATAAAAAACTCCCATCTCCAAGACATAGTTTTGTCTTGGAGACGAGAGATAATCTCGTGGTGCCACTCCAATTCGCCAATATGAATACATATTAGCCTCATTATATTTTAAGCTCTATAACGGGAGCACCCGTCACAGTTTTTCCTAAAAGGGTTTGGTGTGAAACTCAGAGCCTTGGTTCAATAGGCAATTCTTTGCTCTTTTTCAGCTTCCAGAGCTCTCTTTAAAAGAATTTACATATCTACTCTTCTCATCATAGTTTTAGCATAATTATATTTAAAATATATTATAGCAATTTTGTTATAATGTCAATATAATCCTATAATTTATTATAACCATTCTAGCTATTAAATATTTCTAAGAAATGTTTAGCAGCAGTAGATAAATGTCTATTTTTCATCCAAATAGCAGCTATTTTTGTTTCCAAGTGTGGATTTTTAATCTTTTTATACCTTAATTTTGTACTTCCGATAAGCCTAATTGCAGATTCCGGCACTAAAGCTATTCCTATTCCTGCATCCGCCCAAAGCAGAGTAGATCTAGCATCATCGGTCTTGCAAAGTACTGTAGGGTTTAAGGACTCCTCATCAAAAGCATCTGCTATGAGTTTTTCAAATCTTCTATATATAATCAAAGGCTTATTGATAAGTTCATCAAGCAGCACATATTCATCCTGAGCCACTAATAAATCTCCGCTGAATGCAGCTACCATAGGTTCTTTAGGTAATTCTATAGATTCAAAGGCTTCCATATTGAAGGGTGTTCGAACAATGCCGATTTCAATTAGACCGCTATTTAGTATTTCTAAAATCCTATAAGTATTACCTTCCCAGATTTGAAAATTAATCTGAGGATAAGTTTCATGGAATTTGCTTATTCTTTCTGGAAATAAGGTGGCGCCAGAAGAGGATACTGTGCCTATTGCCAATGTACCTTGAATTCCTTCATTAAAGTCTTTTAGTTCCTTGATTGCGGTATCAGTTAATTCTAATATTTGTTCGGCACGATTTCGTAATATATGTCCAGCTTCAGTTAGCTGTATTTTTCTGCTGCCTCGTTCTACTAATTGTACACCAAGCTCGTTTTCAAGAAGCTTTAGTTGATGACTTAATGGTGGCTGGGCTATATGCAGTTTTTTTGCTGCTCCTGTAATTTGCTCTTCTTCAGCAATAGTAAGAAAGTATTTTAACTGTCTTATATCCATAAGATTATCACTCCTAGAACAAAATCTGATTAGATAATAACATTTTATTGTACACAAATCTATATGAAAAATGTATGGATTGCATATGTTTTAAGTATTTTTAATATGGATTTATTATTGCTATAATATACTAAAGATTAAAATGCGAGGTATAAATGATGGAAAAGATAAAGAGATGGTTTAAGATATTCTGGATATTTTTTAAGGTTGGGAGCTTTACTTTTGGTGGAGGATTAGCAATGCTACCTCTTATTCAAAAGGAGGTTGTAGATAACCAGCATTGGGTTGAGGAAGAAGAGATATTAGATGTTTTTGCAATATCACAATCCGTTCCTGGGGTAATTGCAATAAATTCATCTATTTTTGTAGGAAGCAAGGTTATGGGCTTAAGTGGTGCAATTGCTGCTGCTCTTGGGGTTATATTACCAGCGTTTATAGCGATTCTTCTTGTACTTCTTGTATTAACAGGCTTAAAGAATAATCCATACGTAGATAAAGTGTTTGCAGGAATAAGAGCGGCTTCAGCAGCTTTAATTTTATTATCTGCTATTAAACTAGGTAAAGCAGCTGTTAGAACAAAAATTGATTATGCAGTAGCTGCAGCAGCTTTCGTAATAATTGTACTTTTTAATATAAGTGCAGCTTGGGCAGTAGTTTTGGGTGGTGTAGTTGGTTATGGAACTTACCTTTATAGCGGGAGGAAAAAATAATGCTTAAATGTTTAAAGTTATTATTTGTATTTTTTAAATTAGGCGTATTTAGCTTTGGCGGAGGATATGTAATGCTTCCAATGATATATCAGGATATTCAGACCTTTGGACTTATGTCTCCTAGTGAGTTTTCAAATGTGGTAGCATTATCCCAAATGACACCGGGGCCTATAGCAGTTAATGCTGCTACCTATGTTGGTTACAGATATGACGGCGTATGGGGAGCTGTTTTTGCAACCATAGGAGTTTCTCTTCCTGCATTTATAATTATACTTTTAGTAGCTGCTTTCATTAAAAAGTTTAAGACTAGCGGTGCTGTTCAAGCAGTGTTATTAGGTATAAGACCAGCCACAGTTGGCCTTATAGCTTCAGCTGTAATATTTTTTTCACAAACATCTATATTTAAGGAAGGTTTCTTTAGTACCAAGATGTTTAGTAATCCACTGCATTATATAAGTATACCAGCGGTTATCATATTTGCAGCAACCATTGTATGTACAAGGAAGTTCAAGATGGGACCAATTACCTTGACCATCTTGGCTGGTATTGTGGGAGCATTTATATTATAATTAATTTAAATGAAAATGTTTTTGTGACCGTTGGAAGAATTTAAAATTCTATTTCAAGAGTAAAAAGTTTTTGGGGTGGGGAACTCATTTTGAGTTGCCTGCTTTTTATTATACAATGACTCGATTTTCTTAGGCTAAGGAGTTGGTTGAACTTATGATAAAGGAAAAGGTTCTCATAGTTGATGATGAAGAGAGAATAAGGAAGCTTATAGGTGCCTATCTTAAAAGAGAAGGTTATGAGGTTTTAGAGGCAGAAAACGGAGCAGAGGCAATGGATATATTTAAACATGAAGAAATCCACCTTGTAGTACTAGATGTAATGATGCCAGTTATGGATGGATGGACGACCTGTATTGAACTTAGGAAAATATCCAATGTACCAATAATATTTCTTACCGCTAAGGGAGAAAATGAAGATAAGTTATTTGGGTATGGGTTAGGTTCTGACCACTATGTTACCAAGCCTTTTGATATAAGAATTTTTATGGCAAAAGTTAAGTCACTGCTAAAAAGGGCCTATTATATAGAACCACAATTACGAAAAGAGCTGTACTACGATAGTATTTATATTGATGAATTATCTCATAAGGTAACTTTGGATGGGGAAGCCCTCAATTTATCACCAAAGGAATATGACCTATTACTGCATTTGGCAACTAACCATGGCTTGGTCTTGAGTCGTGAACAGCTATTAGACTGTGTATGGGGTGTAGATTATTTAGGTGATTATAGAACAGTAGATACTCATATTAAAAGGTTAAGGGAAAAGCTGGGGGAAAAGGCTTATTTGATAGCTACAGTAAGAGGAGTTGGTTATAAATTTGAAACTAAAAATGAAGAATAAAATAGGCATAACTAAAAAATTATTTATTTTAACTAGTATTGTGTTTGCTATTTTTATAGGCGGCTCTTTAATAGTTCAATCCTTATTTTTTGAACAGTTTTATATAAGCAGAAAGAAAAAAGAATTATCAGCTAATGCTGAAAAGTTTAAATATAGATATAATAAAGTACAAAATAAAGAAGATATCAATGATTTAATTGAGGAATATGAGGATACCTATAATATAGGAATCATTGTCGTGGATAAATCAAATAATTTTAAGCTGATAAGTAAACCATCTAAGCACAGTTACGAAAACATTAAGATAAGACAACTCTCATCATTTGTAACAGATTGGACTGCTAATAAAAACAATCTGGATTATATTAAAAAAAATATTCGCAGCATAAGTTTAGTTCCAGGCGGAGGACAAGGCTCACCAGGAAATATAATTGAGGTTTTAAGTAATGAGAAAAATGATGAAATAATATTTTGTGTAACCTCTCTTCAGCCTGTTAGTGAGGCAGTTTCTGTAATCGAAGGCTTTTATATATATTTTTGTATTGGTGCAGTTATCTTTATTATCTTACTTTCTTTTGCTTATTCTAATATGATAGCAAAGCCTCTTATTAGGATTAATAAGGTTTCTAAAAAGATGGCAAAACTAGACTTTTCAGAGAAATGTGTTGTCACTAGCCAGGATGAGATAGGCAGTGTGGCAACCTCTTTAAATTTTTTATCTGAAAATCTTAATAATGCCCTAGAATCATTAAAGAATGCAAATCAAAAGCTGGAGAAGGATATAGAGAAAGAAAGAGAACTAGAAAGAATGAGAAAAGATTTTATTGCCGGTGTATCTCATGAATTGAAAACACCAATAACTCTTATAGATGGATATGCAGTTGGGTTAAAGGATAACATTTTTGAAGAAAAGGATAAGGATTATTATATTGATATTATAATAGATGAGGCAAAGAAAATGGGAAATCTTGTGTCTGATATGCTAGAATTATCCTATACAGAATCTGGAAACCTCAAACTAATGCAGGAGTATTTTAACTTAACAGAGCTAATAAGTCTCATACTAAAGAAATATGAAACGATTATTGAAGAAAAGCAGGTAAAACTCGAAGTTAATTTACTAGAATCAGTGATGGTTTATGCTGATTGGGGGAGAATGGAACAAGTAATTACTAATTTTATAAATAATGCATTGAGGCACGTAAATAAGGATGGCACTATATCTGTAAACATGATCTATGAGGGAGAGGATGTTACTACAGAAATAGCAAATACAGATTCTAGTATACCAGAAGAAGAATTATCAAAGATTTGGGATAAATTCTACAAGATTGATAAATCAAGAAATAGAAAATTAGGAGGTACAGGTATTGGACTAGCTATTACCAAAAATATTTTGAAGCTTCATGGATATTCCTTTGGAGTGAAAAATACAATTAAGGGAGTAAAATTTTATTTTAATGTACCAAAACACATAGATTAGGAGAGCAGCAGATGAACACAATATTTCAATTTGATACAAATTTACTATTTTTAATTCATAACATTTTTTAT
The DNA here is from genome assembly GCA_030706015.1 of Bacillota bacterium. Taxonomy (GTDB): domain Bacteria; phylum Bacillota; class Clostridia; order Clostridiales; family Clostridiaceae; genus JAUZPI01. Next base: position 4,449 of record JAUZPI010000007.1, on the reverse strand, counting down.
AACCACGTTTTTGATTTAATTATGCCTTTAATCACCGCACTTGGAAATGGCGGCATGATATGGATTATACTATCTGTGGTACTTTTGATAAATAAAAAATATCGTAAAACTGGCATACAATGTGCAATAGCATTAGTTTTAGTTTTAATTTTGGGTGATGAAATTTTAAAAAATCTAATACAAAGACCTAGACCTTTTGTAGCAATGAGTAATATACAATTATTAATAGCAAAACCTTTATCCTATTCCTTTCCTTCAGGTCATACTAGTGCTTCCTTTGCAATAGTAGGAATTGTATGGAGCAAACTTAGAAAAATCAGAATACCTGTATTAATATTAGCTGTACTTATTGCCTTTTCAAGAATGTATTTATTTGTACATTATCCATTAGATGTTTTTGCTGGGGCTATGCTAGGATTGATTTGTTCTAGAATATCAATAAGCCTATCAAATCATGGAGTATTGATATACCAATCTAAAGTAAATCAATAGAGAAAGCTTTGCATTAGTTTGCTAAATTCAAGTTGTAAAACACTATTTTTCATATAAAGTATAGAATTCTAATATGATTAAATACTAATAGTATTAGGTTTAAAATGAATTCGAGGTGTTTTGCTTGGATGAGAAAATTGTTATTATGGGAAGTGGTGCTGCAGCAATAGCAGCAATTAAGGCTATAAGGGGAGAAGATAAAGAGAGTAGGATAACAGTATATGGAGAAGAAAGATTTTATCCTTACCATAGAGTTAGAATTTCTAAAGAGCTTTTCGGCGGATTAGAGGAAGAGAAATTTTTGCTTCAAAAAAAGGTATGGTATGAAGAAAATAATATAGATGTATGTTTAGATTCAAAAATAGTAAAATTGATCCCAGAGGAAAATAAAATAGTTCTTAAAGATGGAACAGATACCTATTATACTAAATTACTTTTAGCTACAGGAGCTAGTAATGTTACTCCACCAATACTAGGGATTGATAAAAACGGAGTCTTTACCTTAAGAAGTTTAGAAGATGCTCTAGAAATTTCAGCTTACTTAAAAGATAGAAAAACAATTGTACTTATTGGGGGTGGGGTTCAAAATCTAGAACTAGCCCATGTAATAAGCAAAAGCGGCAGAAAGGTTATAGTAGTTGAATTTGCTCCGAGATTAATGCCAAGACAGCTAGACTCAGAGGCGTCAACCATGTTAAAAAAGGCCATAGAGGATCAAGGAGTAGAAATCATGCTGGATACTCAAGTGAATGAAATATTGGGGGAAAATAGCGTAGAAGGTATCATAACTAAAAATCAAATGGAGAAATCTTGTGATACAGTTATTTACTCAACTGGAGTAAAGCCTAATATTCAGTTGGCCAGGGGGGCAGGTCTGGATGTAAATATAGGTATTAGGGTTAATGCAAGAATGAAAACAAATAATAGCAGTATATTTGCAGCAGGAGATGCTGCTGAATACAATGGCAGTATTTACGGAACCTGGGGTATGGCATTGCAGCAGGGGAAAATTGCTGGTTTAAATATGTGCGGTAAAAAGGTAGACTTTGAGTACACTTCATCAGGAGTAACCGCTAATGTATTCGGTATTCCATTGTTCTCTATGGGAGAAATAAAGGAAGAACAAGGTGTTAGGGTTTTAGTTGAAAGTGATGAAATGAATTATAAGTATACAAAAATATTAATTAGCAAGAATAAAGTTACTGGAGCCATAGTTTTAGGGGATATGAAAAAGGCTATGCTGCTGAAAACTGCTATAGAAAAACAGAACGAAGTTGAAAATGGTGGGGAGATATATAATTCGCCAGAGGAACTTATACGAAAATTGAAATGAAAAATGACCGTTTTAGGAATGATTAGTTTAGATTCCATGAACGGTCTTTTTTATTAATCTGTAGGTTCAAATTGATCTTTTCCTACTCCACATACTGGACAAACCCAGTCATCAGGAATATCTTCAAAGGCAGTTCCTGGAGCTATGCCGCCGTCAGGATCGCCTTCTTCAGGATCATATACGTAACCGCAAGGTACACAAACATATTTTTGCATTGTTACACCCCCTTTCGAATAGTGTTAGATTTAATTAAAATTCAGTAAGCATTCTTTCAGCAAAGCTTTTTCCGAATTGTAAACAATCCTCTAGTTCTTTATTATCGGGCATATACTTAATCTTTATTCCATCCTGAAGAACTTTAATTTTTGCTTTTGTTAGGTAATCTGTTAGGAGTTTTGGAGATTCTCCGCTCCAGCCGTAGCTTCCAAAGGAAGTTCCTACCTTATTAATAAATTTTAGACCCATTAAATCCTCTATAACAGGCATCAATGACGTTAATAGTCCATTATTAACGGTGGAGGAGCCTAAGATAATCCCCTTTGCCTTGAAAATTTCAGCCATAACATCATTTCTATCTGCAGTAGAAATGTTAAATATTTTATATTCCACACCAGCCTGACCAATACCCTTACCGATAAATTCTGCCATGTTATGAGTAGCGCCCCACATTGAATTGTAAACAATAACTGCACTCTTTTGAGAATTTCCTGCAGCCCATTCACTATATTTCTCTACTATACGCATAGGATCTTTCCTCCAGAGGATGCCGTGACTTGGAGCTATAATGTCTATTGGTAGATTTAGTGCTTTTAATTCATCAATTTTTTTTGCAACAAGCTTACTGAAAGGTGTTAGTATATTTGCATAATATTTAATGGCTTCCTGATAAACTTCAGTTTCATCTACCTCATCGTTAAATATTTCTGAAGAGGCAAAATGCTGGCCAAAAGCGTCGTTAGAAAACAAAATATTCTCTCCAGTAAGATATGTAAACATACTATCAGGCCAGTGCAGCATTGAAGCTTCAATAAACATTAAATCATTTTTTCCAATGTTTATTCTTTCACCAGTAGTAACTACTTTAAAGTTCCAGTCTGTGTGGTAATGTTCTTTTACTGTTTCTATGCCTTTTTTTGAAACAATAACAGTGGCGTTAGGTACATATTTCATTATGGCTGGTAATGCACCAGAATGATCTGGCTCCGCATGATTTACTACCACATAGTCAATACTGCGGGGGTCTACCACTTCACTTAAATTCTCTAAAAACATATCAGTAAGGGGTTCCCATACAGTGTCTATAAGTACGATTTTTTCATCCATAATGAGATAGGAATTGTACGTGCTCCCCCTATGGGTTGAAAGCTCATATCCGTGGAAATGCCTCACCTTCCAATCAGTTGCACCAACCCAGTATACTCCTTTTTTTAATTCTTTCATCTTAATCACCCCTGCGAAGATTGGATTTAACTTAATAGATAATCTGTCCAAGAAACATGCAAACTAGTATATAGTGAATATTGATAAGAAACACAAATTTAAACAATCTTAATATATCCGTTAAGCAATGTTACTATTCAGTTTATCTAGAATAAGAGGAAATTAATAAAAAATAATGAGGAAGAAAGCACAATATCCGTATATTCAAATATCCTAATATAGAGATGTATAAATGTAAAGTAGGGGTGGGGAGTTAAAGTGTCAAAATTTCTTAAGTTCTGGAGACAGTATGCCTTCTTAATATTATTTGCTTTTCTAATCCTAGGATTATTGGATTTTAGAATAGGTATGGCGGCAATAATTTGTATGGTTGCACCTATAGTTTTATCAATTTTTAGGGGAAGGTATTGGTGCGGAAACCTATGTCCTAGGGGAAATTTTTATGATAGAGTAGTGTCTAAATTCAGCAGCAAGAGAAAGGTTCCTAGGTTTCTTAAGTCGAACTATTTCAGAATTCTCATGGTGATATTTGTATTTACCGTATTTACCTTAGGGATTAAAAATAATTGGGGAAATGCTTATGGAATTGGCATGGTTTTTTATAGAATAATAGTTGTTACTACGTTAGTGGGAGTAATACTATCCCTATTTTTTAATAACAGAACCTGGTGTTATTTTTGTCCCATGGGAAGTATAGCAGCTTTTATAGCACATTTGAGAAAAAGTAAAAAGGTTTTGCAGGTATCTAACAGCTGCATAGCTTGTAAATTATGCGAGAAGAAATGTCCTATGGCTATTTCTCCTTATGATTTTAAAGGAAGCTGTCTAAGTCATAAGGATTGTATACAATGCAAAAAGTGTGCAGAGTCATGTCCTAAGAAATCTATTGGATATGAAAAGCTAAAGCCTGATGAATAAACCTAAGGCTTTAGCTGTTTAGTATGACTTTAGGAAATTCAACTATAAAAGCAGTTCCTTTTCCTAAGGTGCTTTTGACTTTGATTTTACCATTATGAGCTTCAACTAAGGCTTTGGTAATAGTAAGTCCTATACCAGAGCCGCCTGTATTTGTATTGCGGGATAGGTCACTTCTATAAAATCGTTCAAAGATATGAGGCAAGTCCTTTTCAGGGATGCCAGAACCATTATCTTTAACTTCAATCATAATCTTTTCAGCTTCATTG
>JAUZPI010000069.1 GCA_030706015.1 Bacillota bacterium | reverse complement strand
CCTCCACCTTACCAAGGTGACGCTCTGCCGACTGAGCTACATGAGCAATTTGCTGGAGCGGGAAACGGGTATCGAACCCGCGACACCTAGCTTGGGAAGCTAGTGCTCTACCACTGAGCTACTCCCGCAATATATAACAAAAGTTATATACCAGTTATTAATTTTACTATCTTCAACTTTCATTGTCAATATGATTTTTATCTTTTATCTAAGCATTTTTCAAGTTTTCTTTTTACCCTTTGAAGCGCATTATCTATGGACTTGGCTCTTCTATCTAAATCACAAGCTATTTCCTGGTAGGACTTTCCCTCTAGATATGACATAAGTACTTCCATTTCCAAATCTGACAATACTTCTCCAATCTCTGATTCGATGCTGCTTACCTCTTCCCTGCTAATAACCAATTCCTCAGGATCAGATATCTTAACACATGAAAGTACATCCATTAGTGTTCTATCAGATTCCTCATCATATATTGGCTTATTAAGCGATACATATGTATTTAGAGGAATATGTTTCTGTCTAGTTGCTGTCTTTATAGCGGTAATTATCTGTCTAGTTATACACAATTCTGCAAAAGCCTTAAACGAAGCCAATTTGTGTGCCTTAAAGTCCCTAATAGCCTTATACAACCCTATCATACCTTCTTGGTATATATCTTCTTTATCTGCTCCAATTAAAAAGTATGATTTAGATTTTGATTTTACAAAATTCTCATATTTGCTAATCAAATATTCTTGTGCTCTTTTATCCCCATTTTTAGCTTCTTCTACTACTTCTTCATCTAATCTTTCATGATAACTCGAAAAATCCTTGCTGGCATTATTCATATTAGTCACAATATCCCCCCCAATGAGCCTAAGCCACATCATAAATTATACATTAGTAAGAATTTTCAAGTCAAGTTTTTTCATTTACTTCTTCGCATTTTTTCTAATTTTTCCACTATTTTGGGATCTAATCTTTCTTCAAGATTATATCGCTTGTTATCTTCTTTTCTCTCGGCGCACCTTTTTATAGCCTCTTCAGTTTCCATAACTTCGTGATAAAATTCTATAGAAGACATTCGCGTAGCACCTCTTTGGAAAGTGATTTGCTGCTCAAGAGAGTCTGAAGTTACAACACAAACCTCAAATTTTCTCCCAATATTATTAACATATTTCTCAATAAAACTATCTGCAGTTTCTCCCTCTTTGGTAAAAACTACAATAACGCTCCCCATTTTTTCTCTTTTTTCTAAGCTTCCTTGTACCATATGTGCATCAAATACTATAAATATCCTATACCCTTTATAGGCTCCATAATTCTGAAGGAGCTCTATCAATTTTTCCCGAGCAGCATCAAGACTATATTCTTTTATTTTACTTAATACCGCCCAGCTATTTATTACATTGTAGCCGTCAACAAAGATGCTTTTCACTTTTAACTCCTCGTAATCCTCTGTTTAAGTATTTCATACATAATTATTCCGCCTGCTACTGATGCATTTAGGGATGTTATATTACCTACCATAGGTATTTTAACTAGCACATCACATTTTTCTTTAGTTAATTTTGATATACCTTTACCCTCACTGCCAATTACTAGAGCTACACCACCTGTAAGGTCAGTATTGTAACAGTATTCTTTACCATCCATATCTGCACCAAAAACCCATGCTCCTTTTTCTTTGATACTATCTATTGCCGCATTTATATTGGAAACTTTAGCAATTTTCATATATTCTATAGCTCCGGCACTAGTTTTATAAACTGTAGGTGTTACTCCTACATTTCTTCTCTTTGGAATTACTATTCCATGAGCACCACAAACTTCTGCTGTTCTTATAATCGAACCAAAATTATGTGGATCCTCTATTTCATCAAGTATAATTACAAAAGGTTTTTCTCCTTTTGATTCAGCAAAGCTAAATATGTCTTCTAATTCGCAATATTTGTATGGAGTTACTATTGCTATAACGCCTTGATGAGATCTAGTTTCAGACATCTGATCTAATTTCTTTCTATCAACCTCTTTAACAACAATACCCTTATCTTTTGCTAACCCTAACACTACATTTATAGAACCTTCAGTATCTCCCTTTGCTATAAGAATTTGCTCTATAGTTCTGTCTGATCTAAGCGCTTCTATTACCGCATTTCTTCCTTCGATTAAATCTTCCCTAACCGGAATTTCTTCAACTTGAACCTTTGGATTGATTACTCGTTCATCCCTTGTTCTTCTAGTGTTTTGAGTCTTAGAATCTCTTTTCACGGATGGCTTTCTAGTATTTTTATTTTTACTTTCTTTCATAATATTATCCTCTCTTATCAGCTTTTCTCAACTGCTTTTTATTTTACTTTAAACTCAAAAATAATTAAGCAGGGCATTTATATAGAGTTACTTTTATACATTGCTCTTACTTCTTTTATTTTTCCACATGTCATATTTCCTTCAGGACATAATCCTTTTAGACAGCTAGGGCCTGCGAACTTAAATAATATTGGTGCTGTATCTTTAACTTGTTTCAACATTTCATTTGCTAATGCTCTTATTTCCCATTGTGCTCTATTGCAGCATCTATGATTAAAAAAGTGAAGCAATTCTCTAGCATTCATAGTAACAATAATCTTTGTCTCACAGGCATTGGGAAATACATATCTTGCATCTTCTATGGCTTTTTTCTCTGCCTTTCCCTTTAACCTTTTATAATCTTTCTCAGATATCTCATCAATACTGTTTAGCTTATTCTTTATTATAAATTCATTTGAATAGTCATCTAAGGCTTCGTTAAATAATATATCTACAAGAGCATCGTAGTCCTCTTGTATTCTTTTCATTGAGTTTATAAATATATATTTCGCCTTTTCATTTTTACCTATCTCAGGGGGAATTATGTATTCAAACTGTGCTAGCTTAACATATCTTTGACTCTGTTGAGAATAGGATGCTAATCTATGTCTAACAAGCTGATGAGTCAGACTTCTTGATACACCTTCTATGGCAAAACTAAAAGATATGTGCTCAATAGTGGATTGGTGACCATATGACATTATCATATCTAAAAATTTATGTATCTTCTCCTCATCGAATTTTTCTAATATTTCATCAACACCTACTTGACTGTAGCATAATTTTGCTGCTGCAGCTACAACTCTTTCAGGGTTTGGTGTATATTCTAATAATTTAACTTTTAAGCTCATAATCTACTCGGACCTACAAAATATAGTCCGTTACCTCCTATGTAGTAATGTATTTTATATCAATAATCCTATGAAAGAGACTATTTAACCTATCAACCTGCTCTGTAAGATATAAATATCCTAATAAGGCTTCAAAACCAGTGGCTGTTCTATACTCTTGCATATTAGCATTCTTAGGAGCAGCTGATTTTGAATTTCTACCTCTCTTGTAGATTGATAGTTCCTCTTCACTTAAATCATCTAAAATCTTTTTCATTAGTTCACTTTGTTCATGGGCCTTAACAAAAGAAATAGCTTCAAGATGAAGCTTATGCACTGACATATCTCTATTTTTATCAACTATATATGTTCGAACAAATATTTCGTATATGGCATCTCCTACGAAAGCCAATACCAATGGATTAAGTTGTCGTGCTGAATCCCTTGTAAACTTCCCCTTTAACATCTCAAATTCCATACATTTTCTCCTTAAGGTATTGATATTACGATAATTATATCATATCGCTTAGAAAAGTGAAGCACTTGTATAAATATCCTTTTATAAGTAAAACAAGGACTTACCACCTAGCAGTCCTTGTTTTGATTTAATTAATATTGCCAATGCCTATGCCTTTTTCCATCTTACACCTTGAGGTGTATCCTCTAAGATTATTCCTCTTGCTTTTAAATCATCTCTGATTTTATCAGATAATGCCCAATCCTTATTCTTTCTCGCCATCTGTCTTTGTTCTATTAAAGCTTCAATTTCTGATTCTAAATCAGTTTTTGTTGACTGCTGCAATATACCCAGTGGTCTTCCAAGTTCTCTAATAAGGTTGAGTGCGTATTCAACCAGTTCTTTAGATGAAGATACATTTATATTAGAATTCACATCTCTCACCAAGTCGAATATAACTGAGATAGCATCAGCAGTATTAAAGTCATCATCCATCTTTTCAATGTACTCGTCTTTATATCCCTTTAAATTGCTGATAACCTCATGCTCAACTTCCTGAAGCTTTTCTACCTTCACTTCATTAAGAAGACTTTCTAAGTTTCCAACTGAATTGTAAAGTCTATCTAATGAAGCTTTCGCAGAATCCAATAGTTCCAAGCTATAATTTAATTGAGCCCTATAATGTCCAGATAACATAAACAATCTTATTACATCAGGATTATATTTGGTTAACGCCTCTCTCGCAGTTATAAAATTATTTAGCGACTTAGACATTTTCTGATTATTAACATTTAAATATGCAGAATGCATCCAATACTTTGCAAATGGTTTCCCGTTTCTTGCTTCACTTTGGGCAATTTCATTTTCATGATGTGGAAATACTAAATCCATTCCTCCAGCATGTATATCTATTGTTTCACCAAGCAATTTATGAACCATGCATGAGCATTCAATATGCCAACCAGGTCTACCCATTCCCCAAGGACTTTGCCATGCAGGTTCACCGTGTTTTTGTTTCTTCCATATAGCAAAATCCATTGGATCGGCCTTCCTTTCATCAACACTAATCCTTGCACCTGCTTGAAGATCATCTAGATTTTGTCCTGAAAGCTTTCCATATTCTTGAAAGTTTTTAGTGTTAAAATATACATCCCCATCAACTTCATAAGCATAGCCTTTATCAATCAGGTCCTTAACAAAACTTATTATGTCATTCATAAATTCTGTTGCCCTAGGATTTTTAGTTGCTCTTTCAATATTTAGCCCATCTGCATCCTTATAATACTCACTTATGAATCTGTCTCCCAATTCCTCAACTGTGGTATTTTCTTCATTGGCCCTTTTTATCATTTTATCATCTATATCTGTAAAATTTTGTACAAAGTCAACCTTATATCCTTTATACTCCAAATATCTTCTAATAGTGTCAAATACGATAAAAGTTCTCGCATTTCCTATGTGAAAGAAATTGTATACTGTAGGACCGCAAACGTACATCCTAACTTCATTGGGCACCAATGGTACAAAGTCTTCTTTTTGTTTTGTCATTGTATTATATATTTTCATGTTTATACCTCCTTCAATATGAAATATATAGTTTCTTACTTACAGGAAGTGATTATAGCACTAGTCCGTTTATTTTATATACTTCTCTCACATTATCTATAACTGAATCTACATTTATTGTTTCAACTTCTTCCTTATCTCTAAGTTTAAATTCAACAAATCCCTCATCAATTTTTTTACCTACAGTTATTCTTATTGGTATACCCATAAGATCTGCATCCTTAAACTTAACTCCAGCTCTTTCATTTCTATCATCTAATAATGCATCAACGCCTATTTTTCTAAGTTGCTCATATATTTTTTCAGCAGCTTTCATCTGATTCTCATTCTTTGATACTGCTGGAATAACAACAACTTGATATGGAGCAACAGCCAATGGCCATACTATACCATTCTCATCATGGTGCTGTTCTATTATAGATGCCATAGTTCTATTAATGCCTATACCATAACAACCCATTACTAAAGGCTTATTTTCACCATTTTCATCAGCAAAAGTTGCTCCCATGGCATCTGAATATTTTGTACCAAGTTTAAAGATATGTCCAACTTCTATTCCTCTAGCTAATGTTAATGGTTTGCCGCACTTAGGACATTTTTCTCCCTCTATAACATTTCTGAAGTCACCAACTGTTCCTTCAAAATCTCTGCCATAGTTTACATTTGAATAGTGATATCCTGTATCATTGGCACCTACGATAAAATTATACATGTTTGCCACTTCATTATCCACAAATAAATAATCTACCTTTATTCCTATTGGACCTGCAAAACCAATTTTAGCTGATGTAGCATTATATACTGTCTTTTCATCTGCCATTTCAAATTCAATGGCACCACCCAATGCATTTGTAACTTTTACTTCATTTACTTCTCTATCGCCTCTTACCATTACTGCCACAATCTTGCCATCCACATTATATATTATTGTCTTTGCAAATTTGTCAGCACTAGTATTGAAGAAGTTCATAAGCTGCTCAATAGTACCTACATTTGGTGTTTCTATTTTTTGAAGTTCTTTCATTTCTTCTTTTGCAGAAATCTCTGGTGATGAAGGCGCCTTTTCCACATTAGCTGCATAGTCGCAGGAAGTACAAAATGCTATCTCATCTTCTCCTATTTCAGATTTAACCATGAATTCTGCTGAACCAGATCCACCCATTGCACCTGAATCTGCAGCAACTGCTTTACATTCAAGTGAACATCTTCTAAAAACATTTGTATATGCGTTATACATTTTTTCATAGGATATATCTAAACCGTCAAAATCCTTATCGAAACTGTACGCATCTTTCATTATGAATTCTCTAGATCTCATTACTCCAAATCTTGGTCTTCTCTCATCTCTATACTTAGTTTGTATTTGATATAGATTTACTGGAAGCTGCTTGTATGATTTTATTTCATTTCTTGCTATATCAGTAAAAACCTCTTCATGAGTTGGTCCTAGACAAAATTCTCTTTCATTTCTGTCTTTTAATTTAAACATTTCTGGTCCAAAAACTTCCCATCTTCCTGATTCCTTCCATAGCTCTGATGGAAGAAGAGCTGATGCTAAAAACTCTTGAGCACCTGCATTATCCATTTCTTCTCTTACTACATCTTCAATTTTTCTTAGTACTCTTAATCCTAATGGCATAAAATTATATACACCTGATGCCAATTTTCTCATCATACCAGCTCTCAGCATTAACTGATGACTTAAAATCTCAGCCTCTGCAGGTACTTCTCTAAGCGTAGATATTAGCATATTTGACATTTTCATGACATTTTCCCTCCACGTAAAATAGTCTTAGTAAGCTTTTCCCCAATATACCATATGCTTAGCTTTTTTGCCACAACAAACACAAGTATCACTAATTTGTTCCTGTTCAAATGGTATACATCTAGATGTAGCACCAATTTCTTCTTTAATTTTATCCTCGCATGACTTTTCACCACACCACATAGCTTTAACAAAACCAGCCTTTTCCTTAAGAACCATATCAAATTCATCCATGCTTTTTGCAACAAAGGTATTATTATCTCTATTTTCTCTCGCTCTTTTTAACATATCATTTTGGATTTCATCAAGTACTTCTTTAATTTTATTTTCAACTTCGTTTAGTCCCACAGTTATCTTTTCCATATTGTCTCTTCTGACAAAAACACATTGATTATTTTCTATGTCTTTAGGACCTATCTCTATTCTTAAAGGCACACCCTTCATTTCATATTCAGCAAACTTCCAACCAGGCATTTTGTCCCTTACATCAAGTTTAACTCTTGCTATTTTACTTATTGTATTTTTAAGTTCCTCTGCTTTTTCCAGTACTCCTTCTTTATGTTGAGCAATTGGAACAAGTATTACTTGAATAGGTGCAACTTTAGGCGGAATAATTAATCCATTATCGTCCCCATGGACCATGATCACAGCACCTATTAGTCTAGTAGTCATCCCCCAAGATGTTTCATGAACATACTGAAGCTTACCACTTTTATCTGTATACTGTATATTAAAAGCTTTAGCAAAATTATCTCCAAAATTATGAGATGTTCCCGTTTGCAATGCCTTGCCATCATGCATTAAACTCTCAATGGTATATGTAGCTTTTGCACCTGCAAACTTTTCTTTTTCAGTTTTTTGCCCCTTAATTACCGGTATAGCTAAAACCTCTTCGCAATGCTTTGCATATATATTAAGCATTCTTATAGTTTCTTCTTCTGCTTCTTCTGCTGTAGCATGGACAGTATGCCCTTCCTGCCATAAAAATTCGGTGGTTCTTAGAAATGGTCTTGTAGTTTTTTCACACCTAACTACAGAGCACCATTGATTATATAATTTGGGTAAATCATTATATGATTGGACGATCTTTGAGTAATGCTCACAGAAAAGTGTTTCTGATGTAGGACGTACACATAACTTCTCAGTCAATTCCTCTTCGCCAAATCGAGTCACCCAAGCCACTTCTGGTGCAAAGCCTTCAACGTGTTCTTTTTCCTTTTGTAGAAGTGATTCAGGGATAAACATTGGCATATATACATTTTCATGTCCAGTTTCTTTAAATCTTCTATCAAGGTCTCTTTGTATATTTTCCCATATTGCATAGCCATATGGTCTTATAATCATACATCCTTTAACTGATGAATAATCTACTAATTCAGCTTTCTTCACAATATCTGTATACCATTGAGCAAAATCATCATTCATTGATGTTATTGCTTCAACTAATTTCTTACCCTTTGCCATTGTAATACTCCTCCTATTATCTTATAAAATAAAACAAAAAAACCCGCCCTGAATTAGGGCGAGTTATATCGCGGTACCACCTAAAATTATACTTAAATGTAATAACGGCTAATGCCGGTAGCTTTTGACTACAGCTCAAAAGTAGGTTCGAAACATCTTGAAAATCTTTCAGCCTAGGATTCTCTCTCTGTATAAACTAAATTACTATTTAGCTCATTGTGTGTTTGTTTCTACTAGTCTTTATCATCGCAAAGTATTAAATTATCCTGATTTTAAATTATACCTGTAGTAATATCCTATGTCAATATTACTAATATACTTATTCAGCTAAATCCAATAGTATTCTTTCACCAATGGCTATATCCTCTAAAGTAGTTATTTTTATATTTGTATATCCACCATAATAAAGATAAACTTTATTACCGTAGGCTTCTACAACTGAAGTGTCATCTGTGACTTGAATGCTTTCTTGTTCTACATATTCGTGGGCTTTTACTATCAAATCATACTTGAAGCACTGAGGAGTTTGAACCGCAAATAATGTTGACCTGTCAGGAGTAAATTTTGAAAAGCTGTCCTTATCTCTTACCTTAATGGTATCCTTAGGTTCTACACCACAAGCAGAAGCCCCATACATTTCTGCATATTTAATCCCATTTAATATCATACTTTCATCAACAAATGGTCTAGCTCCATCATGGATAAGTACTATATTACATCCCTTAGCAGCTTTCAGTCCAGACATTACTGAATGTTGTCTCTCTTTTCCGCCGATAGCTATATCTTTTACCTTCTTAATATTATACTTAACTATAATTTCTTGTTTACAATAGTCTATTTCATCTTTAGAACAAACTAATATAATACTATCAATATAATTACATTTTTGAAAAGCCTCCAACGTATGAGCCAGTATTGGTTTCCCATTAAGCTTTAAGTACAATTTATTTATACCAGCTCCCATTCTCCTGCCTTTTCCTGCTGCTACTATTATTGCGCAATTACTCATAACTAAATAACTTCTCCTTGGAGATTATCCTTTTGTTTAGCAAAAATCATCCTACCTGCTGCTGTTTGTAATACTGAAGTAACTATTACATCTAGCGTTTCTCCAATATGTTTTTTACCACCTTCAACAACGATCATAGTTCCATCATCAAGATATGCAATACCTTGACCTGATTCCTTACCATCTTTCATGATTTGTATTGTCATTTCTTCCCCAGGTAAAACAATTGGCTTAACAGCATTTGCCAACTCATTTATATTCAGCACAGGCACACCTTGAAATTCTGCAACTTTATTTAGGTTATAATCATTTGTTATGACTTTACCATTTAACAACTGCGCAAGCTTCAAAAGCTTACTATCCACTTCTGGAATATCAGGAAAATCCTTCTCTGATATTTCAACCTCAATATCTAATTCCTTTTGAATCTTGTTTAATATATCCAACCCTCTTCTGCCTCTATTTCTTTTCAATCCATCAGATGAGTCTGCTATATGACGTAATTCTTCAAGAACAAAGTTAGGTATTATCAAAGTTCCTTCTATGAAGCCAGTCTGACAAATATCCAGTATTCTACCATCTATAATAACAGATGTGTCTAATACTTTTGGAGTTCCTCTGGATACTGTTTTTGTTTTTTTATCCCTGCTGCTGCTAACCTTCTTCATATTTGAAAAAACAGCAATTATGTCATCTCTTTTTCTAATAGCAATATTAGTTCCTAACGCTGCCATTATTACAGATATAACAACTGCAATCATAGTCCATAGGGTTGATATTCTAGCAAACAGCCCTACAAACAAATAAGAAATTATTAGCCCAATTATTGCACCTGTCGTTCCAAAAATAATATCTAACGTGGGGATCTTTTGAATATTCCTTTCCAAATAATCCATAACCTTCATTATTAATTTATTAATCCACGGTGATATTAAAAATAATATAAATCCAAATGCCAATGTGCATAAGACTAAAAATATGATACTCTGAATGCTTCCTCCCCCTGTATTCCTCACAATAGGAATATAGTTTGTCTTTATAAGTTTATCGCCTACTATATACCCAATTATTAGGCCAATTATAGTAAATAGGATCCTTAAAACCTTTTTGAGCAATTAAATTCACCTCCCTTTTAATTATTGCCAATATTCAGCTCTTAAATACTTCTTATTCTAAATATATATTAATATAGTGTTGCTTTCAATAAATTGAGTCTATTTTAATAAAAAATTAATCTATGCACTTTATTATTCTATAAGCTTCTACCATGTCTACGTCTAAGACTGCCATTACTTCGCTAGCCAGCATGCTTTCCGCATCTTCTAGTATTTTCTCCTCACCTGGAGGCATTATATCATTCTTCTTAAAATAATATAATTCCTGAAGTGCTTCACACATACTTAAAACATTACCAGAATTCAATTTTCTTTGGTTTTTTCTATATCGCCTATTCCAATCATCACTTATATCCTTTGGCTCAAACTTCAGTTTTTCTAAGATATTTTCAATAGTTTGTATATCTGAAACATATCTAATATTATAATTATCTATTCTCTCTGTAGGTATAAAAAAGTCCATATCAAGACCATAAAAATAAACGCATATATACTCATATTCTTTGTCTGACATACACCTCTTATCAATAGATTTAACTACGCCAGCACCATATTTGGGTACAAATACTTTTTCCCCAACTTTTAACACGTTTATCCCCCTATAAATAAAATTGATTATGCTTTATTATATATTTGTAATCAAAAATTTGTACTAATGTTTTATTGACAAAATTATCCGAAAAATCTTATAATCATTACATAAGCATCTGTTTTAAATCATTATAAGGAGATGATCCAATGAAAGATGTTATCTTTGATGAGTTTCAAAATTCAGTAGATGAGTCACTTTTAAGACATAGAAGTGTATTAGATATACTTAGTAAACTTCAGGAGTCAAGTGCTAGAATTAACAGAGCTGTTGCCAAATCTGTAACAAACTGTGGCTGCGTGCAGATTCAGGCATCAAAACAAAAAACAAATTTTGATGAAGATACACTTGATACTATATCAGAAGCCTTAAAAACCCATTTAAAAGGCAAACTATGTGAAAACTGCCGTGACGTAATTCAAAACGAGATGGGTAATAATTTATTTTATTTAGCCGCTTTATGCAATGTATTAGATGTGAATTTATACGATATACTACTTAGAGAGTATGATAAGATAAATACTTTAGGCAAATACACTCTTAGGTAAAACTTAATAACTCTGCCTACAGTAATTAGAATATAATACAACAGGAGTTAAGAAATTCTTTTTCTTAACTCCTTACTATTTTATATTCATATTTAACTTTATAGCTGTTTATCAAGCATTACCTGTTCCCTTAAACGCCTCAAACCATTTTTAATTGCTTTTGCTCTTGCCTCACCTATTCCTTCGACATTATCTAATTCTTCATAAGAAGCTTCCATTATAGCCTTTAACTCTTTAAAATGTTTTATCAAATTATCTATAACATTTGATGGAATTCTAGGTATCTTATTCAGCATTCTATAACCACGAGGTGATATAAGTGTATCCACTAGAGGTACACCGTTGTAACCTAGTACCTTTGCAATTGCTTCTAAACTCAAAAACTCTTCAGAAGACATTGCTTGTATTTGCTTATATACTTCATTAAAGTCTATATCGCTTTGACAGTAGTCTCGTATAAGAAATACGCCATCCCTTTCCACATTGCGAATCAATTCATTTAGCTGCATATTAATTAGTCTTCCTTCATTTCCCAACTCGCATATATATCTCTCTATCTCGGTTACTATTCTCATTACCATTTCAGTCCGTTGAATAGCTGTTATCACATCAAATAAAGTTGCTAAATCCTGAAATTCAAGTAGATTAAGGTTACTTACAACTCTATCAAGAACTGCTACATACTTTTCCAGGGTTTGAAGGGCTTGATTTGCTCTTGCTAATATTATACTACTATCTCTCAGAACATATTTTATATCATCCTTATATACGGTTATAACATTTCTTCTTTGAGAAATAGCCACAGTCACTGTTCCAGTCTGCCTTGCAACCCTATGGGCTGTCCTATGCCTTGTACCCGTTTCAAAGGTAGCAATACTTGAATCAGGTATGAGTTGAACATTGGCACTTACTATTCTCCTTAAGTCACTACTTAGTATAATTGCGCCATCCATCTTCGCCAATTCATAAACGTACGATGGACTATATTCAGAATTAATTTTAAATCCACCATCTGTTATATCTAGAATCTCCTCGTTGTCTCCTAGAACAACAAGCCCCCCTGTCTTTGCTCTTAATATATTTTCAAGCCCTTCCCTCAAAGAAGTACCAGGTGCCATCATCCTCAATATATCCATAAGTGCTCTATCCTTTTTCATTCTTAAATCGTTCACCTTATTCCCACCCTACTAATTATTTATTGAGCGCTAAAAACTTTATTTACAGCTTCTCTTAAAGTAGTGACTCCAATGCTTTTTATACCGTTATTTTTGACTTTCGGGATATTTCTCTCAGGAATCACTATATTATTAAATCCCATCTTACTAGCTTCGTTTACTATCCTGTCAGCAAATGAAACAGGTCTAACTTCACCTGTTAATCCAATTTCACCTACTGCTATCATTTTATCAAGTTTTACTTCTCTCCCTTTGGCACTTGAGATAAGCGCTAGAGCTAATCCTAAATCTCCAAAAGTACCTTCTATATTTAATCCTCCAACAACATTTACATATACATCGCAGTTGTAAAAAGGTATTTTTAGTTTCTTCTCAAGAACAGCTAAGATTAAATTTAACCTTGATGTATCTATGCCAACAGCCGTTCTTCTAGGCATCACAGCTTTTGTTTCACTTACCAAGGCTTGAATTTCCACTAATATAGGTCGAGACCCTTCCATTATTCCAATAACAATGGATCCCTCCTGATTAAAGCTGGTCTCTTCAAGAAATACCTTTGAAGGATTAGATATCTGCTCAAGACCCTCTTCTTTCATCTCAAATACTCCAATTTCACTGGTAGTGCCAAAGCGATTCTTTACTGTTCGTAGTATCCTAAATTCATCTGTTCTTTGGCCTTCAAAGGATAACACAGTATCAACCATATGTTCTAGCACCCTAGGGCCAGCAAGTTCCCCCTGCTTTGTTACATGCGCTACTATAAAAAATGAGATATTCTTGGTCTTACCTAAGCGCATTATCTCATTAGCACATTCTCTCACCTGCGACACACTTCCTGGTGCAGAGGTTATTGAAGCCTTAAAGAGCGTCTGTATTGAGTCTATAATCACAAAAACAGGATTTATTTCATCGATTTGCTGCTGTATGCTGTCTAGATTAGTTTCTGAAAGTATATATAAATTCGAGGACTTGATATTTAGCCTATCTGCCCTCATCTTTATTTGCTCTTCTGATTCCTCACCCGATACATAAAGAACCTTACCATGCTTTTCTGCTATATTATTTGAGCTTTGAAGTAAGAGTGTGGATTTACCTATGCCTGGGGCTCCGGAAATTAAGGTTAATGATCCTCTTACTAACCCTTTTCCTAAAACTCTATTCAACTCTTCTATACCCGTGTCATATCTTTCATGTTCTCCAGACTGTATATTTACTATACATTTTGGTGGATTTACTCCCAATATATTTGGAACTTTGTTAGTGGCCTGGGTTTTAACTTCCTCCACCATACTATTCCATGCACCGCAATCCGGACATTTGCCTAGCCATTTTAATGACTCATATCCACATTCTTGGCATACAAAACTAGTTTTTATTTTTGCCATCCTATCCATCACTCCTATTATTACACAAATTATTATACAATATTTTTGAATGAATTTGTAAACAATAATGAAATACTTTTTAATCTAATACTGATATTTGTAAAAACTTATTAATTGGCTGTAGAAGTCAACAATTTTTGACTTTGGAACTTAAGAAAATAGGCAGAAGATTTTAATCCTCTGCCCATTTCCTATCGTTATGCTTTTTGGAATTTAAGTTCATCTTGTTCTACGGTTACTGTTACATTATCACCTTTCTTAACAGTACCTCTTAGTATTTCTTCTGAAAGCTTATCCTCTACAGTTTTTGTTATAGCTCTTCTTAATGGTCTTGCTCCGTATGTTGGATCAAATCCTTCTTTTGCTAATAACTCCTCTGATTCTTCATCGAAATTTATTTCAATTTCTTGTTCTTTTAATCTTTCTTCTACAGACTTAAGCATTAACCTTACTATTTGTTTTAAATCACCTTTTTCTAACTCGTGGAATACTATAATGTCATCAATTCTATTTAAAAATTCTGGTCTGAATGAACGTTTAAGTTCCTCCATAACATTTTCCTTCATTTTTTCATATTGGTTAGAAGCCTCATATTCAGTTACAGAGAATCCAAGTGATTTTTGTTTCTTTATTGTGTGGGCTCCTACATTTGATGTCATTATTATTATAGTATTTTTAAAATTAACTGTTTTTCCTTTGCTGTCTGTAAGTCTGCCATCTTCTAGTATTTGAAGGAGTATATTAAATACGTCAGGATGAGCTTTTTCAATTTCATCAAATAGAATTACTGAATATGGTTTTCTTCTAACTTTCTCAGTTAGCTGACCACCTTCATCATACCCTACGTATCCTGGAGGTGAACCAATAAGTCTAGAAACAGTATGCTTTTCCATATATTCAGACATATCAATTCTTATCATACTATCTTCATCACCAAACATAGCCTCAGCTAAAGCTTTTGATAATTCTGTCTTACCAACTCCAGTAGGTCCAAGGAATATAAATGAACCTATAGGTCTATTTGGGTCTTTAAGTCCAACTCTTGCCCTTCTTACTGCTCTAGCTACTGATTTTACCGCTTCGTCCTGTCCTATTACCCTGCTGTGAAGTATTTCTTCTAATTTGAGTAATTTTTCTGATTCCTTTTCTGTTAACTTTTCAACTGGTATATTACTCCATCTAGAAATAACAGCCGCTATTTGTGCCTCTGAAACTATATGATTAGCAACATTGTTTTGTGTGGTCCAATCTTTTTTCAAGTCTTCCAATCTTGCTTTTAGTTCTTTTTCTTTATCCCTTAAAGCTGCAGCCTTTTCAAAATCCTGCAACCTTATTGCATCAGCTTTTTCCTTTGTTATCTTTTCTAGTTCTTCTTCACTATTTTTTAAATCTGGAGGAGCTGTTAAATTACTTATTCTAACTTTTGAAGCTGCTTCATCAATTAGGTCTATAGCTTTATCTGGAAGATATCTATCTGTAATATATCTATCTGATAAATTTACTGCAGCCTTTATAGCTTCATCTGTTATTTTAACTCTATGATGTGCTTCATATTTGTCTCTTAATCCCTTTAGAATTAATTCAGCCTCTTCTTTTGTTGGCTCACCAACATTAACAGGTTGAAATCTTCTTTCCAGAGCAGCGTCTTTTTCTATATATTTTCTGTATTCATCTACTGTCGTAGCACCAATACATTGAATTTCACCCCTTGCTAAGGATGGTTTTAATATATTTGATGCATCAATAGCTCCCTCTGCACCGCCTGCTCCAACTATTGTGTGAATTTCATCAATAAACAGTATTACATTACCCGCTTTAACTATCTCAGCCATTACCTTCTTTAATCGTTCCTCAAATTCTCCCCTGTACTTTGATCCAGCAACCATTGAGGAAATATCAAGAGTTACAACTCTCTTATTTTTTAATATTTCAGGTATGTTTCCTGATACAATTCTTTGCGCTAAGCCTTCTGCAATAGCAGTCTTACCCACACCAGGATCACCTATAAGACAAGGATTATTCTTGGTTCTTCTGCATAATATTTCTAAAATTCTTTGTGTTTCTGTATCTCTTCCTATAACAGGATCAAGCTTTCCTTCTGTAGCCATCTGAGTTAAATCTCTTCCGAATTGATCCAAGGTTGGAGTTGGATGAGCAGGTTCCTTATTTACTATATTGGCTGGACCAGCTTCTTCTCCAGATAAACTATCAACTACTTCCTTCCTTAATGCATCAAAATCGACGCCAAGATTACTTAATATTGTATATGCAACCCCTTCTCCTTCCCTAACAAGTGCTAGAAGAATATGCTCAGGACTTACATAATTATGATTTAAATTTCTTGATTCTAATAGACTTAGTTCTAATAGCCTCTTAGTTCTTGGTGTCAAAGGAATTTCATTTCTATATAAATCTATGTCTCCTTTACCTTCATATTCTTCAATCAAATTTCTCACAGCATCTATTGTAACGCCCTTGTTATTCAATATCTTTTGTGATATACCGCCTTCTTCTCTAAGCAAAGCAAGCAATATATGCTCTGTACCTACATAACCATGTTGAAAGGATTGAGCTTCCTCTTGGGCATATACTAATATTTTTTGAGCTCTTTCACTAAATCTTTGAAACATCATTTTTTCCACCACCTATTTCAATTTTTCTCGAACAAACTCTGCTCGTTTAACGTCTATATGCTTATCAGACATATTATTTTCATAATATTTTTCAATTGCTATACTCTTACTATTAACAATTAATGAGTTTAGAATGCTTTTATCAATTTCTTTAATTATCCCCATTTCTACTCCCATTCTTACATTAGATAATAATTTCAAACATTCCTTATAAGGTAATATAACAGCTGTCTTTAATATTCCAAGTGAACGATATATTTTATCCTGTAACTCATATTTGTAATTCTTCATAAGTTGAGCTCTTGACAAGTTTTCCTGATTTATTACCTGACTAACAACTGCCTGCAAGTTTGATAATATATCCAGTTCACTTATACCTAAAGTTATTTGGTTCGATATCTGGTATAAATTACTCAAAGCCGTTGACCCTTCACCATATAATCCACGTATGGTCATGCCAACCTGTGTTAATGCATTTAACACCTGACTCATCTGATTATTCATTGACAATGCAGGTAAATGAATCATGACAGATGCCCTTAAACCTGTGCCTAAATTTGTTGGACACGCCGTCAGATAACCAAACCTTTCGTCAAAAGCAAATTCAAGGTTTGATTCTAAAACATCATCTATATTATTTGCAATACTGTATGTTTCATCTAAATTAAACCCTGCATTTATACACTGAAGTCTCACATGATCTTCTTCATTTATCATAATACTTATTGTTTCATCTTTATCTAATATAAATGCAGCTTTTTTATGATTATTTATAAGATTACTGCTTATAAGGTGCTTTTCAAGAAAAGAGGAATTTTCACTTTCACTGGATAACCATAAGTATTTGCTGGAGAATTTATTTTTAGTTTCTTCATTAGTATAAAAAGCATCCTCAACACTTTTTACAACCTGAAGTCCCTGCTCATCAGAAAGTCTATTTGGAAATGGGATCTCTCTTAAGCTTCTGGCAAGTCTGATTCTGCTGCTAAGAACAATATTATCGCTGTCATCCTTATTATTTATCCAATTTTGCATTTAAATCATCTCCCTACTCACCATTTTGCAGTTCCCTGATCTTATCCCTTATTTCTGCGGCCTTTTCGTATTCTTCTTGAGCAATTGCTTTCTGAAGTTCTTCTTTTAATTTAAGTATTCTCTTTTTACCCGCGATAACCTTGCCGCTTCGTTTTGGTATCTTGCCTACATGTTCAGCATTCCCTTGTACTCTACTTATGATTGGTGTTACAGTTGAACTGAAGTTATCATAACATTCACTACAACCAAAAAAACCTTTTTCTTTAAACTGACTATATGTCATTCCACAGTTCTTACAAGTAAGCTCAGGGGCCTTAGTAGCGTTAGTGCCTTGATTTATATAATCCACTATACCGCTCAATATATTTTGAAATGAAAAGGGAGATACTAAACCCATTCCTCCAGCCATATTAAATCCTTCAGCTTCTCGAGCACAGGTTTCGCAAATATTCAACTCGCACATATTCCCATTAATTATTTTCGTTATATGAACGGTCGCTTCATTTTTTTTGCAAATGTCACATATCATTTTAGCATCTCCTCCCTAATCAAATTATTAAATGTGGACTATTATATTATTGTACCATTTTTTACCTATTTATAACATAGCAACCATTATCATTCCTTTAAGAATATCAGCCCTTACCTTATTTCTATCCTCTAATATTCCTGCGAGAGTTCTATCATTCACAGCTATCTTCATCATATTATACTCTCTTTCAGATATTTTACCCGATTCCAATAAACCTGAAATCAATTGCAGTGCTGTATTATATGTTATATTATTACCTATTCTTTCATTAATTACTTGTGCTAGAGGCTTATGCTCTTGATAAATAATCTTTTTTATCTTAATGCATCCTCCGCCACCTCTCCTACTTTCGATATAGTATCCTTTATCAATAGTAAATCTAGTGGTTAAAACGTAATTAATTTGGGAAGGTGCGCAGCTAAACTGATTTGCAAGCTCATTTCTCTGGATTTCAAGCTCACTCTGCTCAGTTTCGGATATCAACTCCTTAATAAACGCTTCAATTATATCAGATAACCTTGCCATACTCTCCTCCATTTAACTTTGACTTTCTTTGACCTTGTACTATTATATTATACTATTATTATTTTCTTTGCAATATATTAATTAAATATTTTTTATTGGAATTTATAATAATTAAGATTCAATTCAGTACAGTTATATTATTTTATGAAAAAAAACTATATTTTAAATAATTATTTCCTTGAAGCGTATTAGTTGATATTAGCTACAATTGTCGGCTATACAATATAAGCTGGAACCTGATGCCAAGTCCCAGCTTATATTAATATCTACATTTATTTGTATGATTTTATCTGTAGAAGCTTAATTATTTACTCTCCATTATAGCAAGTGCTACAGCACCAATAACTCCTGCATTTGTACCTAATCCAGCTGGTACTATTCTGCATGAAGCTGCCATAGCCTCGAAACATCTAGTATTCACTACATTTCTAACTGTATCAAATACAATTTGTCCTCCTTGGGAAACTCCTCCCCCTATAATTACAACCTCTGGGTCAAAGGTAACTACTAAATTTGCTACACATATACCTAAGTAATTTAGTGCCTTTCCTAACACCTCAGCTGCAATCTTATCTCCTTTTTCAGCCTCTTTAAACACTTCATATGATGTAACTTTATCATAGTTTCTTAAGGATGATTCTGCTCCTTGTTCAAGAACTTCGTTAACCATTCTCGCTATAGCAGTACCAGATGCTAATGCTTCAGCACAACCATAGTTTCCACAATTACATCTTGGACCATCTTCTACTAAAGTCATATGGCCAACTTCTAATGCATTACTTGTATTTCCTCTATATATTTTACCGTTTAAAACAGCACCGCCGCCAATTCCTGTACTAGCAGTTACGAATACCATATTTTCAGTACCCTTTCCTGCACCAAATACAAATTCACCAATAGCCGCAACATTTGCATCATTATCTAAATATGTAGGAATTCCAAACTTTTCTCTAATAGGTGTTACTAATTCGAAATTCTTAAATGGTAAATTGGGAGTTGTTATTATTATACCTTTTTTAGCATCTAAAGGTCCAGGTGAACCTATTCCGATTGCCTTTACATCCTCTGATGTTTTATTGGCATCTTTCATAACGTTTTCTATAACTTGTACTATTCTATTTAAAACCGGTTGTTCACCCTCAGCAGCATTTGTAGGAATAGTACATTGGCTTATAACATTTCCATCTAAATCAGCAAGTGCCCCACTAATTTTGGTTCCCCCTAAATCGATTCCTATAACATAATTTTTGTCCATTTTTTCTCCTCCATCATACTTATTTATTTATATATAATTAATTTGTGTATATAGCTAACACTTTAAATATCACCATTATATTATAGCATAAAGGTTCTATTTTTTAACATAAAATTTTACTGCTTTAAAAACCTTATAGTTTCCAAAGCAGTATGAAATTCATACCATAGTAGACCTTGATATCTAATCATAAAAGTTTTCACTTCCACTATCTTCAATAGCATTCTCTATTAATCCAGTAGACGGAATTATGTCCTCAAAGGATCTCCTATGATATTGAGCTAAAAAATTATTATAACCATTTTTATTATTACTTTTAAATAACTTTCTTAGTTCACTACTCCTAAATTTATTTATTTCTGAGTGCCGTGATATAATACCTGCCATCTTCTGTCCCTCCCTTTGATGCAATTGAAAAATTACAGTTCGCCAGTAAACTCTCTATTATTTCTGCGTTTTCTTTGTCACTTTCCTCAAGGATGATAGTAAAATTGTCATTAACACTCACAAAACCCATATAATCATAAATATTACTATAATCACTTAACCCAACTCTTCCATCAATTTGTAATTGATACTCTGACATTTTTACCTTCCTTTCGATATATTTAGTATTATGTTTTTCAGTTAGCAGTAATAATATTCATAGTAACAATTATTATTTCTTTAAAATAAATTTTGACGTGCTAAAATAGCACGTCAATTACAAAAAATCTATTTATATCAATAATCACTAACTAACCTTGATTTTTAATTTTCTCAATTACCTTTTTAGCTTCACTTTCTGGCAATACCTCATATCTTTCAAATCTCATTTGGAAATCTCCTCTTGCAGAGGTCATTGATCTTAAATCAATAGCATATCTCAGAATTTCAGTTTGCGGCACCTCAGCAATTATTTTCTGAAGTTTGTTATTAGATTCCATTCCTAATACTCTTCCTCTTCTCTTATTGATATCTCCCATTATATCACCCATATATTCATCCGGTACTTGTATTTCAACATGCATTACAGGTTCTAATATAACAGGCTGTGCTAATTCTAATCCCTTTTTATAAGCTATAGATGAAGCAATCTTAAAGGCCATTTCTGAAGAATCCACGGGATGATATGAACCATCATGTAGTGTTGCTTTTAATCTTATTACAGGATATCCTGCTAATATACCATGAGCTATACAATCTCTTAAGCCTTTCTCTACTGCTGGTATATACTGCCTAGGCACAGCTCCTCCCACTATTTCATCAACAAACATCAAATCATCCTCGCCATCTGTTCTAGGTTCAAATTTTATAACTACATCACCATATTGTCCATGACCACCAGATTGTTTTTTATGCTTTCCTTGAACATCTGCTATACTCCTAATTGTCTCTCTATAAGGTATCTTGGGTAAATCTAATATCACATCTGCTCCAAACTTATTTTTCAACTTGCTTGCAACTACTTCAAGATGAGTTTCACCTATTCCAGATAAGATTATCTCTGCATTTTCCAAATCTCGAAAAACTTTTATTGTAGGGTCTTCTTCTTGAAGTTTGGAAAGACCTGATGATATCTTATCTTCATCCCCTTTTGACTTTGGCAGTACTGCCATAGATATTGATGTTGAAGGAAAGTCTATCTTATCATAAATGACTTGGCTACTGAAACTACATAAGGTATCGCCTGTAGAAGTAATCTGAAGTTTTGATACCGCGCCTATATCACCTGCAATTATCTCTTTGGTAGATATCTGACTCTTCCCTTGCAAGAAATACATTGTTCCTAACTTTTCTTCCTTCCCTTTATTTGAGTTATATACTAATGAATCAGGAATTGCTTTTCCACTCATAACTCTAAATAATGACAACTTGCCAACAAAAGGGTCTGCTATAGTCTTAAAAATAAAAGCTGTCATCGGTGAGCTTACATCTGTTTCGATTTCTATTCTCTTATCTGTATTAGGAACAATGGCTGTATGGTATGCTACCTTATTTGGTGCTGGAAAGCATTCAATAATATTATCTAATAATGTATCAATGCCTATTCCTCGTAAAGCACTTCCGCACATTACCGGAATAATATCTCCATTAGCGCATCCTGCAATAAGTCCATTGTATATTTCTTCATCGCTTAATGTTCCATCACTAAAATATTTTTCAATTAATCGTTCATCCGTTTCCGCTACCGCTTCAATTATCATATTTTTGCATTCATCTACTTTAGATATCAGTTCTGTTGGAATTTCTAAGTTCTCCATCTGCTGTGTTATAGGGTTGTATATCTTCGCCTGTCCTGATATCACATTTATAACACCCTCGAAATTTTCTTCTTTTCCAACAGGGTATTGAATAGGTACAACAGACACTCCAAACTTATTCTGTAATTCAGCTAATACGTTTTCAAAATTGCTATTTTCTCTATCTAATTCATTTATATAAAAGGCTCTAGGCATATTTTGCTCTAGAACATGATCCCAACACTTTTCTGTTCCCACCTTTATGCCAGAAACCCCAGATAAACTTATAATAGCTACATCTGCCGCACGTAGGCCTTGAAGTACTTCCCCCCAAAAATCAAAATAGCCAGGTGTATCAACTAAATTTATTTTTATAGATTTCCACTGGCAGGAAGAAACCGATGCTGAAATTGAGATTTTTCTTTTTTTCTCTTCTGGATCATAGTCGCTAACCGTATTTTCTTCTTCTACAGTACCAAACCTATCAATTGTTTTTGTAAAATATAAAATTCTTTCAGTCAATGTTGTTTTTCCTGAACCGCTATGTCCAACGATAGCTATATTTCTTAAATTGGTAGTTTCATATTCAACCATAAGCAAATGCCACCTTCCCAAATCAAATTTCATAATGTATTAATCATTAGTAATATTATTTATATTCTAATAATCCATGGAAAATCCATTATGGTAATAAAAGATTGGGGATATTATGAAGAGATTTTATCTTGTATAGCTAAATATAAAATAAACCCCTAAACTATATTCTAGCTTAGGGGTTGTTTTAGATATTGCTCAAAAAATAAAAATGGCTCCGCGAAAAGGATTCGAACCTTCAACCTATCGGTTAACAGCCGAGTGCTCCACCATTGAGCTATCGCGGAATACAGATCTGGCAACTACCTACTCTTCCACAGGGCCTCCCCTGCAGTACCATCGGCGCTCTAAGGCTTAACCTTCGTGTTCGGTATGGGAACGGGTGTTACCCTTAGGCTATGGTCACCAGATATATTTTATTAAGTTTTAGTTACCATTTTTATTATTAAAATGGCTCCGCGAAAAGGATTCGAACCTTCAACCTATCGGTT
>JAUZPI010000068.1 GCA_030706015.1 Bacillota bacterium | reverse complement strand
TATTATGTTTCTGTTTTAGTTGAGGAAAATACTAAAATTAATGATAAGCCACATTCAGAAGGAATAGGTGTAGACCTTGGCTTAAAAAACTTTGCAATTTGTAGTAATGGACTAACTAAAAAGAACATCAATAAAACAAAAGCAGCAAATAAAGCTGAAAAGAAATTAAAACGTGAACAAAGAAAACTTTCAAGGAAATATGAGAGTTTGAAAATAAGAAATAAAAATATGAAAGGAAAAGCTACTCGTCAAAATATCCAAAAACAAATAGTTAAGGTACAAAAGCTTCATCAAAGACTTGCAAATTTGAGAACTGACTATATAAATAAAGCAGTAAGTGAGTTGATAAAGCAAAAACCAAGCTTTATAACAATTGAAGATTTAAATGTAAGTGGAATGATGAAGAATAGACATTTAGCCAAAGCAATAGCACAGCAAAAGTTTTATGAGTTTAGAACTAAACTAATTTCAAAGGCTAATCAAAATAATATTGAGGTAAGAATAGTTGATAGATTTTATCCGTCATGAAAGTTGTGCAGTTGCTGTGGCAGGATTAAGAAGGATTTAAAACTTAAAGATAGAGTTTACAAGTGTGATTGTGGATTTTCTATGTATAGAGATTTAAACGCAAGTATTAATCTTAAAAATGCTACAAAATACAAGATAGCTTAAAGATCAAAAGTTCTTGTATGTGTACCCAAGGCTATTTGGGGAATTTACGACTGTGGAGTGCTATACAAACTGTAGTAGCTTAGGCAAGGCAGGGTACGTTGAAACAGTAAAAATCTCAATATGTATACATTTGACTATATTTTGAGTAGCAGAGATAGTATGGTTCAAAAAAGAAACTTAACCAAGGAAAAGATTATTCAAACTGCTTTTTCTTTGGCTGATGAAATTGGTCTTAATCAAGTAACCTTCCAAAAGCTTGCAGAAAAACTGGGTATAAAATATCCATCTCTATATAATCATTTTGACAATATGGATAATCTTAAGATAGAAATGACGAAATACCTTCTAAAGGGATTGAATTTAAAGTTAATGGAGAGATTGGTTGGTAAAAGCGGCGAGGCTGCTGTGAGAGAGTATGCTTACGTATACAGGGAGTTTGCTTTTGAGAATAGGACTGCTTATGGTCTTTTTATGAATATTCCAAGTACAGAAGATGAAGAAGTGATGCGTTTAGCTAAAGGAACTACTGGTATGATTCGTCAGGTTTTAGATTTTTATATCAAGGATGAAACCCTTATAATACATAAAAGTCGAGCACTAAGGAGTTTATTACATGGTTTTGTGTCCTCATGTTTCCTTGGGTATTTCCAGGGTTCAGTAAATTTAGAGGACAGCTTTCAGTTAATGATAGATGATTTTATTTTGTCTCTTTCAAAGGAATAGAAAAATCGCCGTTAAGTAAAGTCTAACGGCGATTTTTATTTCCGCTTTATTAATTTCTTCATAGTGTATAGCAGCCTATTAATATAATGTGTAAATTCCATCAATCCTTGTGGCAGCACTTCCGCCGAATAGCACTTGTCTGCCACCATCTGCATTTATAATGGTGTCTAGTTTTATAATATTGGCAGCTTCAAGAGAAGGTCCTTGTTCTATGGAAATGCAGTGGCCCTTCCACAGGTTATTCTTCAGAAAATAATAACCTACAGCGGAGTTGCCTGAGCCAGTGGCAGGATCTTCTAGGTAACCATATTTAGGAGCAAAAACTCTAGTATGAATTTTATTGGACGCGTCATGAACCTCTGTAGTAAATACCGTAATAATATCTATATGGTTTGCAAGGCAGAAGTCCTTCAGTGAACTCATATTAGGCCATATGGATACTATATTATTAAGTGAGTTTATAGGGACAATCAATGTATTTAGCCCTGCATTAATCAAGTCTATAGGATGATTCGTATCAATCCATGCCTCAGGAATGCCTAAATTTTCACTGATGGTATCAGCGCCTAGGTTTGTACCATTATATTCAGGTAAAGGTGCTGTTATAAAGACAGCCTCCATAGCTGAAAGCTTATTGTAAACCGTCAAATCACCTTTCCTAGTGCGAATTCCAATCTCTTTTATATTTATTAGTTCGGGGGTATTTGTTACTAAATCATACATGCAGGCAATAGTTCCATGACCGCAGAACTCCACTTCACATTCTGAAGAATAGTACAGCAGGGAGTAATTAACGTTATCTTCATTATCTATAGGTAAACAATAAACAACTTCACTGACATATCCTTTAAGCTCCTGTGCGATTTTTTGCATGTCATCGCATTCAGCTTCTTTATTAAGATAAACGCAGGCTGCTGGATTACCTGAAGAGCCTGCTTTAGTGAAAGCATCAATTTTTTTAAATCTAAAATTTCTCATATCTATAAGCTTTCCTTTCGTATGTGTTATCAGATTATATTATTTTTTGGTTATCTAGTTTTGGGTAAGGTAGTTTTGTTCATATTATAACATGTTTTTCCAATGCGTTCCTATTTGTTATAAATTATTTCATGCTGTGTTAACTATGTTTAGGGCAGTTTAAGATATTGTAAAAAGCTGTTCTAAAATATTTAAATGCGGCGGATGGTGTGCTATATTGAAGACAATGGCAGAATACCAATATATTTGTAATGCAAATCCATTTAGGGAGGAAGGCTTATGGGCAGCAAGGATCCTATGTTGGAAATGTACATATTTGAAACATTACAGCTGGTAGAACAGTTGGAAGAGGTAATGCTTCAAGGTGAAAAATCTGGAGATTTGTCATCGTACATAGATAAGATATTTAGAAATATGCATACCATAAAGGGCAATTCAGCCATGATGCTCTATGAGAATATTGCTGGTTTAGCTCATTCTGTAGAGGATTTATTTGATTATTTAAGACAGAATCCTTCTCAAGAGATAGATTATCCAACCATTACAGACTTAGTTTTGATGAGTATTGATTTTTTCAAAGAAGAGATAGGGAAAATAAAAGATGATAAAAAGGCAGATGGGGATGTCTCAAAATTGGTTGATAGTCTACGGGAACACTTAAAATTATTAAAGGGCGAAATAGGCAAGGAGGAAACAGTTGCTGTAAAAGAAGCGGCAGCCTTAAAAGCTGATGAGCCTGAAACATTTTATATAGCTCCAGGGAAGGAGTCCAGCGGTAAATTATCAGATAAATATGAAGTGATTATTCATTTTTCAGAAGGCTGTGGTATGGAAAATATCAGAGCATTTACGGTGGTACACAATTTCAAAGATAAAGTTGAAAATCTAAAAATCTATCCTGAAGATATTGAATCAAATGAGGATAGTGAGGCTATTATAAGGCAGCAGGGTTTTAAGATGAGCTTTGAAACGGATAAAACCGAAAAAGAATTACGTGAGCATTTTTCAAAGGTGGCATTCTTAGATAGGTTAGATCTGAGAAGGATAGATACACCTAAGGAAACTAATTCAAGTGCACCACAAAATCAGAAGCCTGCAGCAGCTTCTAAGGTAAAACATAAAAAGGATGGAACAAATGAGGTACTAAGCATAAATGTAGCCAGGCTGGATGAGCTTATGGATTTAATAGGTGAACTGGTTATTTCAGAAGCCATGGTTACTAAAAATCCTGAGCTGAAAGGATTGCAATTAGATAGTTTTGAAAAGGCAGCCAGACGTCTTGAAAAGATAATAAATAATATACAAGACACAGTAATGGCTATGCGGCTTGTACCATTATCCAATACCTTTAGAAAAATGAATAGATTAGTAAGAGATATGAGCAAAAAACTAGGCAAGAAAGCTGAATTAGTGTTTATTGGTGAGCATACTGAAGTAGACAAGAATGTTATAGAGCATATTTCAGACCCGTTAATGCATCTTATAAGAAATTCCATGGATCACGGAATCGAAACACCGGAAGTACGAGCATCAAAGGGGAAAAGTGAGACTGGTACTATTACCTTAGAGGCTAAAAATGCAGGTGGAGATGTTTGGATAATATTAAGGGATGATGGGGCAGGACTTAATAAAGAGAAAATATATAAAAAAGCTAGGGAACATGGCCTTGTTAATAAGAGTATAGAGGAGCTCAGCCATAAAGAAATATATCATACTATATTGCTGCCGGGTTTCTCAACAAAAGAAAAGGTAACGGAATACTCTGGAAGAGGCGTTGGAATGGATGTAGTTCTAAAAAATATAGAAGAAATAAGGGGAGCTATTTATATAGATAGCGAAGAAGGTAAAGGAACTACAATATCCATAAAGATACCATTAACCCTGGCAATAGTAGAGGGTATGAATATAAATGTGGGGAAATGTTCCTACACAATTCCAATAACCTCTATAAAGGAATCCTTTAAAGTGGGCAAGGAATACATGATTAAGGACCCTGATGGAAATGAAATAATCTTGGTAAGAGGCCAGTGTTACCCAGTAATAAGACTTTATGAGTTTTTTAATATAGATACAGATATAAAAAACATAGAGGATGGAATAATGATTATGGTTGAAGATGAAGGCAGGGGGATTTGCCTGTTTGCAGATGGTCTTTTAGGAGTGCAGCAGGTGGTGGTAAAGGCTTTGCCTTCCTACATTAAGAAGGTAAAGGGTATTGCAGGATGCACCCTTTTAGGGGATGGGAGTATAAGTTTAATAATTGATGCCGCAGAATTATAGGAGGGATATACGATGGAGGAAACCTACGAGGGTCTATTTGAATTTGAAGATACTCAAAAAGGTAAGTATTTAATATTTTCCCTAAGCAGCGAAGAATATGGCATTGAAATAAAATATGTTACTGAAATAATAGGAATGCAAGCAATAACTCAGGTACCAGATATTCCGGGTTACATCAAAGGTATTATAAATCTTAGGGGAAAAATAATTCCAGTGATGGATGTTAGACTTAGATTTAATAAGGAGCCAAGGGATTATGATTGCAGAACCTGCATCATAGTAATTGAGATAAAGAACATTTCCATTGGCCTAGCAATAGATAGAGTAGTAGAGGTATTGGATATAGCTGATAAAGATATTTCCGATCCTCCAAGCATTGGTAATGCAAGCAGTAATAGATACATAAAAGGAATAGGGAAAGTGGGCGATTCAGTTAAACTTTTAATTGATTGTGGTAAGCTGATAAATTATGGCCAGGTTGAAGAAAATGATGTTTTAAATATTGTTTAAAGCATTCAATTAATAAGAAGGGGATGGGCGCATGCACTGGTTTAATAATCTGAAAATCAAAACAAAATTACTTTTATGTTTTATATTGGTGGCAATTTTTACTGCCGTAGTAGGTACTGTGGGCATTGCTAATATGTACAGCATAAGCAGCAAAGGACAAAGTATGTATGATAATAATCTGATTTCAATAAGGAATTTATCAGACGTACAAAGAAATTTACTAGTATCCCATTTATCTTATCTTCAGGTTACAAGTACTGGAGACACCTTAAGCATAAATAAAATAATAGCTGAATATGAAACAAACAAGAATGAAAATAATGGACTTTTAAAAGAATATGAGAAGACAGTGATGACAGAGGAAGAGAAAAAGGAATATGCTGATTTTACCAGTAAGCTTAAACTATATAGAGGGCTAAAGGATCAAATTGGGGAGTTATTAAGACAGGAAAAACTTGATGAAGTTAAAACCATGCTTTCAAATTTCAATGATGCAGAAAGCAGTTGTAATGATAGTCTAACAAAATTAATCGATATTAATAAAAATTCAGCGAAAACTCTAGAGGATAGCAATAATAACACCTTTAGGATCACTTCAATATCTATGCTGATAATAATATTAATAGCAGTTGGACTGGCGGTATTTATTGGAATTAAAATATCTACATATCTTAGCAGTAGAATTAAAAAATTGTCAGAGGCCACAGAAAACTTGGCGGTAGGAAATTTAGAAGTAGAGCTAGATGAAAACGCCAAAGATGAAATAGGCGATCTTTCAAGAAGCTTTGAAGTAATGATAAAGAATTCTAAGGAACAGGCATTTATTGCTGAAGGAATAGCTGAAGGGGACTTAAACGTTAAAGTAACTGTAAGATCAGAGCAGGATTTACTTGGCGGAAAACTAAATGAAATGGTAATGACTATTAAGGCTTTAGTAAATGAGATAAATGCTTTAACCGTTGCTTCTCAACATGGTAAATTGGATGTTCGAGGCAATAGCGAAGTCTTTAAAGGAACTTGGGCAGAAATGATGCAGGGCATAAACAGCACTATGGATGTGATTATAGAACCGATTAATGAAGCTACGCAAGTTATAAAGGGCATGGCAGATGGAAATTTAGATTTAAAGGTGACGGGAGATTATAAGGGACAACATGCAGAAATTAAACATGCCTTGAATGCTTCGATAGAATCCTTTAATCAAATTCTAGGTGATATAAATACCTCTGCAGAGCAGCTGGCTTCAGGATCAGCACAAGTATCCAGCTCCAGTCAGGATTTATCTCAAGGAGCTACAGAACAGGCAAGTGCTGTAGAGCAAATTACTTCATCCATGACAGAAATAGGGGCTCAAACCAAGGAAAATGCAGCTAGTGCCAACCATGCTAGTGAGCTTGCAGAGGCAACCAAGCTGGATGCTGATAATGGTAAGCATCAAATGCTTGAAATGCTTAGTGCTATGAATGAGATAAATGAGTCTTCAGCAAACATTTCAAAGATAATTAAGGTTATAGATGAGATTGCCTTCCAAACCAATATTCTTGCTCTTAACGCTGCAGTGGAAGCAGCAAGGGCTGGTCAGCATGGAAAGGGCTTCGCAGTGGTAGCAGAAGAGGTAAGAAACCTAGCAGCAAGATCTGCTAATGCAGCAAAAGAAACCACTGCCATGATAGAGGAATCCATAAAGAAATCTGAACAGGGTAAAGCTATTGCTCAAGATACAGCAGAAGCCTTAAATAAAATTGTAGATAATATAAATCAGGTTAATAACATAATTGCAGAGATAGCTATAGCATCAAATGAGCAGGCGCAGGGAATAGCACAAATAAATGAAGCTGTAGAACAGGTTTCAAAGGTTACACAAATGAATACAGCCACCTCAGAAGAAACTGCCTCTGCCAGCGAAGAACTCTCCAGCCAAGCTGTATTGCTTAAGCAAATGGTGGGAAGATTCAGATTAAAATCAAATGCAGGTATGAACAATTATAATGATGAGGTAATTATGTTTGATTCCGTGATGAAGGGAAGAAGAAGGAAACCTCATTTAGTTAAGCATACACAGGATGAAGATGCTATAGGAGACCATAATATAAAGATTACTCTAGACGATGATGAATTTGGTAAGTACACAAATTAACTCTCTCGACCTCAGGTCGAGCTTTCATTCACTAACCGATATGGGGAATATAGTAGTTAATAACACTTATATAATTATGGTGATATCCCCCCATTATTAACCTATTTGGGGGATATGATATATAACAGCACTTATTTAATTATGGAGATAGAACTCCATATAAATCTATAGGATGGTGATATAGGGATGATAAGTATAACCGATAAGGAATTTGAGGAACTGGTAATCTATATAAAACAAAACTATGGAATTAATCTGATCGAAAAGAGAAGTCTTCTTGAGAGCAGGCTCCAAGGAGTGTTAACCAAAAGAGAGTGCAGCAGTTTTTCAGAGTATTTCAGGCAAATCCTAAGAGATAAAAGCGGAGAATTGGTAGATGAACTGTTGGACAAGGTGACCACCAACTATACCTTTTTTCTAAGAGAAAAGAAACACTTCCACTTTTATAAAAACACGGTACTGCCTTATGTGGAAAAAAAGTATGCAAAAGAAAAAGATTTGAGAATATGGAGTGCAGGCTGCTCCAGCGGTGAAGAAGCCTTTACTCTGGCAATGATTAATAATGATTATTTTGAAAATGGAGCGAAGTGGGATAAAAAGATTCTAGCAACGGATATTTGCAGCGAAGTTCTAGAAACCGCGGTAAAGGGTGAGTATGAGCACGGACAGCTTGCCATGGTACCGGAGCCCTGGAAAGCCAGCTATTTTCAAAAGACATGCCCTGATAAAAGTAAGGTAACTGATAGGATAAAAAAAGATATTATTTTTAGAAGATTTAATTTAATGAATAAGGCCTTTCCCTTCAAGAGGAAGTTTCATGCAATATTCTGTAGAAATGTAATGATATATTTTGATGAGGAAACCAAAAGCAAGCTGGTAAACAGGTTTTATAACAGCTTGGAACAGGGTGGATACTTATTTGTTGGTTCTTCTGAATCCTTGAATTATTGCCATAACAATAGGTTCAAATATGTTATGCCATCAGTATACCAGAAACAATAGGTTAAACATTAAATATCAAAATTAGCCGTAAAGTAAGGGGTGATTATTATGGGACAAGAAAAGATAAAGGTTATTAAGGAAAGAACAAAGATAGAATCAGAGCTTAAACGCTATAAGGAGGCGGCAGAGGCTGCCAGCAATGCTAAGAGTGATTTCTTAGCTAATATGAGTCATGAAATAAGAACTCCCTTAAATGGTATAAAGGGCATGATAGATTTGACACTATCATCAGATTTAGATGAAAACCAAAGAGAAAATTTAAAGATAGCTAATGAATGTGTTGGAACATTGATGAAGATAATAAACGATATACTTGACTTCTCAAAAATTGAGGCGGGTAAGCTGGTTATAGACAATATAGATTTTAGTGTTACCGAGCTTATGGATAGTATTATAAAACCTAGTGAGGTGCAGGCAAAAGAAAAAGGTATTAAACTAAACTACAAAAGAAAAAAAGATATTCCAGATACTTTAGTTGGGGATCCTGATAGAATAGCACAGGTCATGAATAATCTTTTAACTAACGTCATCAAGTTTACTCCTGGCGGAGAAATATCTGTGACTCTCGAAAATGCAGGTGTTATAGATGAAAGCTTTTTGGAACTAAAATGTTCCGTAGAGGATACCGGCATTGGCATAGCTGAAGATAAACTGGATTATGTTTTTGAAAGCTTTAGACAAGAGGATACTGGAGTAACAAGAAAATATGGCGGTACAGGACTTGGACTTACTATTGCTAAGAGTTTAGTAGAAATGATGGGCGGCAGAATAGGAGTTACAAGTAAAAAATCACAGGGAAGTAAATTTTATTTCACCATAAAAGTTGGATATAAGGCAGGAGAGATAGAAGCTGCCACTGAGGATATTTTACATATAGATATAGAGAAAAATAAAAATAAAAAAGTTCTTTTAGCAGAAGACAACGAAATAAGCCAAATGGTTATTAAGAAGCTGCTTAGCAGAATGGGCTATAAGATAACTACAGCATCTAACGGAAAAGATGTTATAAAGCTGCTAAAAACAGAGGAATTTGAAGTGGTTTTAATGGATATACAAATACCAAAATTGAACGGATTAGAAGTAACGGAAAGGATAAGAAAAATGGAAGAAGGAACGGGAAGGCATCTTCCTATAATAGCGCTTACAGCCCATGCCATAGAAGGCTGCAGAGAGAAAGTTATAGCCAGTGGCATGGATGTATATGTATCTAAACCTATAAACAGTATAGAATTGCAGAATACCATAAATGAGCTGATTGAAAAGTACTGCAGCAGATATGAAGAAGCACAGGAGCAGGCACCTTTTCCAGAGGAGGCTGACAGACTTTTTCAGGAAATTAAAAATATCAAGAAGGCAATAAAAAAATCAGATTGGAAAGTGGTGGAGAATAACGCTCATGCAATAAAAGACAGGGCAGAAAATACAGGGCATGAAGATATGAAAATTGCAGCCTTCAAGGTGGAATTAGCATCTAGAAGTGAAGATGTCAGTGCTGCAAAGAAGCATTTGAAAAAGCTTGAAAAGCTGCTGGTAACAGATAATTTAAAGTAGCCCCTCAACATAATAAAAGTTTCATTATAGACAGTCACTTAAGGTGGCTGTTATTTTTTGATTCTTTATGAATATGGTATAATTATGAAGGTGGGACAATAATCAAGTAGCTTAGGAGATGAATTTAAATGGACAAATGTGCATGGTGTGGTGAAAAAGCAGAGCAGTTAAGGTCTATTAAAGTTGGAATGGATGCTAGGAGAATGGAGAACGTTCATGTATGCAGCGATGAATGTGAAAGCAGAATAAAAGGATATTATGAATTTGTAAAAAAGAATACTTATTTATTCCTTGCAGGCATACTTATACCTATATTCATAGGCATAATATTATGTGCTTTTAAACCATCTTTGGGAGTTTTTATTATGATGGCCAGTATAGGTTTTGTTGTAATAATGTTTCCTTTTGTTACCCCTCAGACCAGCAAAAAATTTGGCTTTAAAAAAGCCAGTCTAATAGCTAAAATTTTCGGATTCCTTTGTATTGTGTTTGGAGTTTTTGCACTCATTTTTATTCGATGACTACTAGCAGTAACTATTTAAAAACAAAGATGTTATCAAAGAAAATGGAAAATATGTTGAATAAATGTAAAAAATAGTATATTATAAGGATTGAGCAGAAATTGCTTGATCCTTTATTTCTTTATAACAATGAATAGTTTACTCTGTTTTGTGGATAAGTTATTGATTAGACTGTTATTTTGACGAGTTATTGACAATTTATCAACAGGGTGTTAATATTTTTATAAAATTGTTAAATGACTTGGGGATAACTAAATTAATATAGTTAAATAAGGGCTGCATTTACTTACGAGTAGATGCACTTTTGTCATTATTTGAAGGTAATTACATGAAATAATCATAGAAGTATATTTAATGGCATTAATAATAAAACTAATGATTAATTAAGAGTAGATGAAGAAGAATTGATAAGAAAGGAGGTTATTACGATGCATTTAACACTAAGGGAAATGGAAAAATTAATGCTTCACTATGCAGGGCAGCTGGCAAAGGAAAGAAGAGCCAGAGGACTTAAGCTGAATTATCCAGAAGCAGTTGCACTTATAAGCTCAGAGCTAATGGAGGCAGCTAGAGATGGTAAGAATGTAAGCGAACTTATGCAGTACGGCACTGAAATATTGTCAGAGGAAGACGTTATGGAGGGCATAGCCAGCATGATAGATGAGGTTCAGGTTGAAGCAACCTTTAAGGATGGAACTAAACTAGTCACAGTGCACAATCCAATTAGATAATTTCATAGAAGGAGTGGCGGATATGATACCAGGAGAAATTATTACAATAAACAAGGAAATTGAATGTAATCAGGGGAAAAGAACTGAAAAGCTAATGGTATCCAATTTAGGGGATAGACCTATTCAAATTGGGTCACATTTTCATTTTTTTGAGGTGAATAAATTTCTAGAATTTAATAGAGAGGCTGCCTTTGGTATGAGATTAAATATAGCTTCAGGTACGGCAGTCAGATTTGAGCCAGGTGAGGAAAAGGAAGTAGAACTAGTTGAAATTGGTGGGAATAAGAAGGTATACGGACTAAATGGGCTGACACAGGGGTCAGTTACAGATGAGAAAAATAAGCAGCAGAGCATAGAGAGAGCTAAAGCATTGAATTTCAAAGGGGTGATATGAATGAGTCTTAAAATCTCAGGTCATGATTATGCTAATATGTACGGTCCTACTAAGGGTGATAAGGTAAGGCTGGCAGATACAGATTTAATTATAGAAGTAGAACAAGACTACACAGTTTATGGTGAGGAATGTAAATTTGGCGGCGGCAAAACTCTAAGAGACGGAATGGGTCAATGTGCTGCTGCGCCAAGAAGTGAGGGGGTACTGGACTTAGTAATAACTAACGCTCTCATTATAGACCACTGGGGGATAGTAAAGGCGGACGTAGGAATAAAGGATGGAAAGATAGTTGGCATAGGTAAGGCTGGCAATCCTGACATAATGGATGGGGTAACAGAGGGCATGACA
This sequence comes from Bacillota bacterium, assembly GCA_030706015.1. Classification (GTDB taxonomy): domain Bacteria; phylum Bacillota; class Clostridia; order Clostridiales; family Clostridiaceae; genus JAUZPI01. The sequence continues at coordinate 12,313 of JAUZPI010000068.1, read as the reverse complement.
GTGGGAGCGGCCACAGAAGCCTTAGCTGGAGAAGGACTTATCTTAACAGCCGGTGGAGTGGATACCCATATACATTTTATATCACCTCAGCAAATAGAGACAGCACTATACAGCGGTATAACCACCATGATAGGAGGGGGAACCGGTCCTGCTGATGGAACTAATGCTACTACCTGTACACCAGGCTGCTGGCATATTGAAAAAATGCTTCAGGCTGCAGAGGATTTTCCAATGAATTTAGGGTTCCTCGGAAAAGGAAACTGTTCTTCAGAGGAAGCTCTTATAGAGCAGATAGAAGCTGGTGTAATAGGACTCAAGCTGCATGAGGACTGGGGAAGTACTCCAAAAGCTATAGATACTTGTATGAAGGTGGCTGACAAATATGATATTCAAGTAGCTATACATACAGATACTTTAAATGAGGCTGGTTTTGTGGAAGACACAATAGCGGCTATAGGGGGAAGAACTATTCATACCTATCATACAGAGGGAGCAGGCGGCGGGCATGCACCAGATATTATGAAGGTAGCTGCGTTTCCTAATGTACTTCCTTCCTCAACTAATCCTACAAGGCCATATACAGTGAATACTATAGATGAGCATTTAGATATGCTTATGGTATGTCACCATCTGGACAGCAAGGTGCCAGAGGATGTAGCCTTTGCAGATTCAAGAATAAGACCAGAAACCATAGCGGCAGAGGATATACTTCATGATCTAGGTGTATTCAGTATGCTGAGTTCAGATTCTCAGGCTATGGGAAGAATAGGTGAGGTTATTATAAGAACCTGGCAGACAGCGGATAAAATGAAAAAGCAAAGAGGCTTCCTGCCAGAGGATTCAAAGGATAATGATAATTTCAGAGTTAGAAGATATATTGCTAAATATACTATAAATCCTGCTATAACCCATGGGATTTCAAAATATGTAGGTTCTGTTGAAAATGGTAAATTTGCAGATTTAGTACTTTGGAAGCCTGCCATGTTTGGAGTAAAACCAGAGAAGATTATAAAGGGCGGACTTATTATTGCAGCAAGTATGGGTGATGCTAATGCCTCTATCCCGACACCTCAGCCTGTTATATATAGAAACATGTTTGGGGCCTTTGGAAGAGCAAGGCATAAAACCTGCATAACCTTTGTATCAAAGGAGTCCATAAAACAAGGTACTATAAATAAAATTGGCCTAGAAAAAAAGATATGTCCGGTGGAGAACTGCAGGAATATAGGCAAGAAAGATATGATATTAAATAATGCAGCTCCTAAGATTGATGTGCATCCAGAAACCTACGAGGTAAAGGTAGATGGAGAACTCATAACTTGTAAGCCAATAGAAGAAGTGGCATTAGGGCAGAGATATTTCTTATTTTAAGATTAAGTTATAGGGGGACTTTTTTATGCTAGTAGAAGAGATATTAGGAAACATTGATGATATGGATTTAGAAAATAAGCAGATTGATACAGTGAAAATAGAATGGTACGAGGTTGATAAAAAAATATTAAAGAAGACCAGTAGAAATGGCAAGGATGTAGGTATTAGACTTAAGGAACATAAAAAATTAAATGATGGGGATATATTGTATATGGATGACAAAGAAGCTTTAGTAGTTGATATACCTGATAGTGAAGCTTTAGTAGTAAAGGCTAACAATATGAGAGAGATGGGAGAGATATGCTACGAAATTGGTAATAAGCATATTCCAATGTTTCTTATTGATAATGATATAGTGGTGCCTTTTGATGAGCCCCTTAAAAAGCTTTTAGATAAGCTGGGCTATAATGCTGAAAAGGAAAATAAAAAACTTGTTAATGGATTAGAATGTCACGGACATTCCCACAGTCATGATCATGAGTAACTCAATCTTTACATTATTACAGGTAGCAGATTCTATATTTCCTATAGGAGCTTACACTCAGTCCAATGGTCTTGAAACCTATGTGCAAAAAGGGATTGTTAAGGATAAAGAAAGTGCTAAAGAATATCTTCATAATATGCTTTGGTACGGAGCTATGTATAATGATGCTCTAGCACTTAAGCTCTCCTATGAGTACACCTTAGATAAAAATATTGAAAAGATAGCTGAATTGGATGAAATGTTCTGCGCATTAAAGGCTCCAAGAGAAATAAAGCAGGGCAGCATAAAAATGTGCGGAAGATTTTTAAAGGTTGTTGAGAAATTTGAGGAAAAGGCAGTGCTGTCAGAGTATAAGAGACTTATAAAAAGTGGGCTGTGCCTTGGGCAGCACAGCATTGTTTTTGGAATATTCTCAGCAGAATATAATATAGAAAAAAATCAGGCCTTAAGTGCCTATTTATATAATTTAGCTTCTTGTATTGTAAACAACTGTGCAAAGCTGATACCTCTAGGGCAGATTGAGGGGCAGACTATACTGTTTGAAAGCCGCAATCTGCTGGAAAAGATATTAGTAAAATTGGATTCTTTAACAGAAACGGACTTTGGTAGATGTACCATTGGTTTTGATATAAGAGCTATGCAGCATGAAAATTTATATTCTAGACTTTATATGTCTTAATGAAAGGAGCATAAGAGAAATGAGCTATGTAAAAATCGGTGTGGCAGGACCAGTAGGCTCTGGTAAAACTGCTTTAATCGAAAAATTAACAAGAGAAATGAGTAAGGATTACAGTATTGGAGTTATTACCAATGACATTTATACAAAGGAGGATGCAGAGTTTTTGGTAAAGAACAGCGTTCTTTCACCAGATAGGATTATCGGAGTGGAGACAGGCGGATGTCCTCACACAGCTATTAGAGAGGATGCCTCCATGAATCTTGAAGCTGTAGATGAAATTACAGAAAGATTTCCTGACATAGAGATAGTATTTATAGAAAGCGGAGGAGACAATCTATCAGCTACCTTTAGTCCAGAACTGGCGGATTCAACTATATATGTAATAGATGTTTCAGAGGGAGATAAGATTCCTAGAAAAGGCGGTCCTGGAATCACTCGTTCAGATTTACTTGTAATTAATAAAATAGATTTAGCTCCCTATGTAGGTGCCAGCTTAGAGGTAATGGAGAGAGATTCAAAGAAGATGAGAGGAGAAAAGCCTTTTATATTTACAAACCTTAATTCAAAAGAAGGTCTGAATAAGGTAATATCCTGGATAAAAACTGATGTGCTTTTGGAGGGGGTATAACCATGAACCAGTATGTAAAAGCTAGTGTATTAAAGCTAGGTGTTAAACAAAAAAACGGCAAAACTGTACTCACTGATACGTATTTCACTCCTCCTCTCAAAATATTAAAGCCTTTCTATAATGAGGACAATTCTATGATGAAGCTGTGTCTTATGAATGTATCTGCAGGGGTATTGGAAGGAGACAGCTACAATATATATGTAAATCTTGGAGAACACACTTCCTTGGAACTTTATTCTCAATCCTACACAAAGATATTTAAAATGAATGGCGGCACCGCCAGCCAAACCATGAATATAGATATGCAGCAGTGTTCAACACTGGCGTATATGCCCCATCCAATTATGCCCTTTGGAAACTCAAGTTTTAGTGGTGAAACTAATATTAATCTAAAAAAGGACTGCAAGCTGTTCTACAGAGAAATAATATCCTGCGGCAGATATAAAAGAGATGAAGTGTTTGATTTTGTCAGCTTTAAAGCCAGAACTAAAATCTGCTGTGAAGGGAAGCTGCTCTTTATGGACAACACAGTGCTGGAGCCAGAGGAGCAGGATATACAAGGCATGGGACTTTACGAAAATTACACTCACCAGGCAAACTTTATAATCTATAATGAAAAGGTAAATGAAGAGCTAAAAAATAATTTGGCAGAGTTCCTAAATAGTTATAAAAATATAGAATTTGGTGCCAGTGTAAGCTTTGAAGGCGGAATAGTAATCAGAATACTGGGCAAGAGTTCAGAGAGCTTAAGAAATATAACAGATGAAATTTATAAATACACAAATAATATTATATAGACGATTCTACATAAAATTCCTTGTGGATTAAAATAAATCCCAGGGAATTTTTTGATTTTTTGAAACCGATGAAGTATACATACTAATAATTTCATTGGTTAAAATAAATGTAGTCCTCAAAGACTATAACTATAGGATAATGATTTTTGAAGACAAGATATATTAAAGCCTGCATATGATAACGTCATATACTAAGAGAGGATTTCAAATGACACATTTAAGCAAACATCAATTATTTACGTTAATGTTCATATTTGAAGTAGGAAGTACTACACTTTTTGCCTTAGGTATAGAAGCAAAGCAAGATGCATGGATTGTAATTTTGTTTGCTTTATTAATAGGACTTGGCTTCGTATGGATTTATACAGAAATTCAAAGTAAATTTCCAGATAAAAATTATGCTGAAATTATTATTAACATACTGGGCAGCAAACTAGGAATACCTCTTGCATTACTATATGTATTAGATTGTCTCTGGCATGCGGCTCGTAATGTTCGTGAGTTTAGTGAACTTATAATTTTGACAACTCTTCCAAATGCTCCATTGTGGCTTATAACTTTTATTTTTATAGGTGTTAGTATATATGCTCTGCTAAAAGGAGTTGAGGTATTAGCCCGTGCCAGTGAAATAGTGACGCCTCTTCTTCTGATAGCTATGATAACTCTCTATGTGCTGGTTTATGCGTCAGGGGATGTAGATTTTAGAAAATTAAATCCTATTTTAGAAAATGGCATTGGTCCAATAATAAAAACCTTGCCCAATGTGGTGATGTTCCCCTTTGGAGAAGTTTTCATATTTTTAATGTACTGGCATTATGCAAATGATAAGAGTGCAGTAAGAAAAATCACAATGAAGGCAATTTTATTGTCTGGTATACTGCTTTGTATCACCTTAGTAATGGATATTAGTGTATTGGGAGCTAAATATACTTCAGTTACCACCATTCCTTTAGTGGAAACTATTAGGCTGGTAAACATAGGAGACATAATAGTTAATATAGATGCTATAGGTATAATAATCATGTTTTTTGGTGGTTTTTTTAAGATGTCTATATATCTAAATGGCATTGTTTTAATCCTAACCACAGTATTTAAAATTAAAAGCTATAAAATAACACTTATTTTATTTAGTGTTTTTCTACTATGGTTTTCTATTGTCTTCGAACCTAGCTATGCTTACCACCGTTGGATGGTTCCTTTTGATATACACTATTACACAATAATTTATTCTAATATATTTCCACCATTATTATTAATGATTTATTGGATAAAAAAGAAAAGGGCTGAATTATAGATGGTAAGAAATGTGTGGATTGTTGAATTTCTAAGAAAAACCTTTGAAGGAAGAGGAATCTATCCAACCTTTTTTAGTATTATTTCCTGGATATATGTGTTTGTTATTGTATTAGTATTGTTGTGTCAATTTTGTTTATACATTTTTGGAATGAGATATAATAGCCCCGATTTTAGTAAAGATATAAGTAAAGAACAGGATAAAAGGGAATAATAGCCTAGAGGTAAACAGATAATAACATAAGAAAAGAAAGCAGGGATATAAAAAGTGTTTAATTATTTATATAAAAAACTTAAATTTCTGCAACTTAATAGTGAAAAGGTGAAGGATGAAGAACCGAAAAAAGAAACTGTACAATTTAAAATTTTTTCTAGTCTTGAGGAAAACCTGGATTTTTTAAAAGAAGCCTTAGGTTCAAGCAATGACATAATTTATCGCCAGTTTTTCTTTGGTTCTAAAATGCAGATAAATGCAGCGGTAATATTCTTAGAGGGTATGACGGAAAAAGCGGTCATAAATGAAACCATAATTAAACCTTTTATGTACGACAGCAGGTTACATAACCTTGAAAGTGAAATAGAACTAGGAAATATAAAATGCATAAAAGACTGCATGCTTTCTGTAGGCAATGTAAAATTAGTTACATCTGTAAATGAAATAATAGACGGATGTTTATCTGGAGATACCATATTACTCTTAGATGGTTGCAGTGAAGCATTAGTTATCAATTCAAAAGGCTGGGAAACTCGAGGTGTAGAGGAACCTAAAACTGAAGCTGTAGTAAGAGGACCTAGAGAAGGTTTTTCTGAAACTCTGGCTACAAATATGACGTTAATACGTCGTAAAATAAAGAATTCTAATTTAACCTTTGAAACCATGGAAATAGGCACCCAAACAAGAACTAGTGTATCTATTGTTTATTTAAAAGGGGTCGTTAATCCTAAGCTGCTTAGAGAAATAAAGAAGAGGTTAAGTAGAATTAATACAGATGCTATTTTAGAATCAGGCTATATTGAACAATTTATAGAAGACGAACCCTATTCCATTTTTCCCACTATAGGAAATTCAGAAAAACCAGACACGGCGGCTGCTAAAATACTAGAAGGCAGGGTAGCTATTCTAGTAGATGGAACACCATTTGTGCTTACTGTACCAATGCTTTTTATTGAAGGCTTTCAAAGTGCAGAAGACTATTATTCAAGAACGTTTTTTGCAAGTATTTTGAGGATTTTAAGATTTACTTGCTTTTTCATAAGTATATTAGCACCAGCTACCTATGTAATGTTAGCCACCTTTCATCAGGAGCTAATCCCTACTACCTTATTGTTTAGCATGGCAGCAGGTCGTGAAGGTGTTCCTTTTCCAGCGGTTATGGAGGCTGGTCTTATGATAATAACCTTTGAGATATTAAGAGAGGCAGGGGTACGCTTACCTCGTCCTGTAGGTCAGGCGGTTAGTATTGTGGGAGCCTTGGTAATAGGTGAAGCTGCTGTATCAGCAGGCTTGGTAGGATCAATGTTGGTTATTGTAGTAGCGTTAACAGCTGTTTCTAGCTTTGTAATTCCAGTTTATACAGATGTGTCTGCTATTTTAAGAATGATTTTTCTTATCTTAGCAGGGGCTTTGGGGATATTTGGAGTGGGCATTGGGTTACTGGCGCTATTAGTGCACATTGTATCCTTACGCTCCTTTGGTACCCCATATTTAGCTCCTTTAGCTCCACTAAGCCTAGAAGACCTAAAAGATACCCTTGTAAGAACTCATTTATGGAGTATGTTTACAAGACCTAGAACCATAGGGTGGCATAATTTTAAAAGGCAAGAACCAGGTGCAAAGCCTGAACCGCCAGTAGAAGAGGAAAATAATGATTAGAAATATGGGTGATATTATTATGAGGTGAATCCAATGAAAAAACACATAAATATAGGTGTAATAATAATCATATGTATTTTGATGGTTTCAAATCTAACTGCCTGCCGAAGTGCTCATGAGCTAAACAAATTAGCTATTGTAATGGGAGTTGGAATTGATAAAGGAAAAGGAAAGGAAACAGTGGAAATGACCGTCCAGCTAGCTAATGTATCGGGGATTAAAGGTTCATCCCAGGGAGGCAGTGGGGCAGTAGGCAGCGCTAGCTACCTTAATTTAAAGGAACTAGGGAAAAGTGTTTCAGAGGCAACAAGAGCTTTTAGTCGTAAATTAAATCGTAAATTATTTTTTTCACATAATCAGGTTATTATATTTGGCAAAGATGCAGCAGAATCTGGTATTGAAAAATATATTGATTTTTTCTTACGTTATAGGGAAACACGTCTTTTGGTATGGATTTTAGTATCTGATGGAAACGCTAGTGACATATTTACCATAAAGCCAGAACTTGAAGCTACTCCAGGTATGAATATTGGAGAATTGATTAAAGCAGAGCAAGAGGTATCGCAGGTAGCAGCTGTAGATTTAAAAGATTTTTCATCTAAATTAATGAGTAAGACTACAGCTCCTGTTGCACCTATGATTGAAGTTGCAAATGATAATAACCAAAGAATAGCATACCTTTCAAAAACGGCAGTATTTAAAAAGGATAAGATGATTGGAACTCTTGATAAAAAAGAAACCCGAGGACTATTATGGGGAACTAATAAAGTTAAGAATGGTGTTATTGTTATAGACAAAAAAGGCGACAAAATAAATATTCAAACAACACACGCCAGCGGTAAAATTACTGCGCAAATGAAAGGTGATAAACCAAGTATAAAAATAGAAATAAAACAAGAAGGAGATTTACAGGAGCAAAGTTCCTCTGAAGACTTAGCAAACCCCAAAGCCTTAGCAGATGTTCAAAAAGCTGAGGAGGAAATTATAAAATCAGAGGTAATGGCAGCAGTAGCAAAAGCTAAGCTGTTAAATGCAGATATATTTGGCTTCGGTGATACCATATACCAGCATTATCCTAAACAGTGGCCTAAGCTAGAGAAGAATTGGGAAAAGGTTTTTAAGAATATCCCTGTAGAGGTAAGTGTAAATTCTAAAATAAGAGGAATGGGCAGAATTACTAAACCTATTATGTCTAAGGAAGAATAGTATTAATGATAATGAGGTATAAAAAATGGTGTTTTTATTGATAATCATTTTTATAGTTATAATATTGTTTGATGTTCCAGAAATGATAAAAAAAGAATATTGGCGGGAACTTAAAGTATATTCTGTATTTTTAATAATAGCCTTCACCATGAGTATATTTCTGGTTACAGGGCTGCCCATACCAAACCCAGTAAAGGGCATGGAATATGTGGTAAAGGATATATTACATTTAAATTATAAATAAAGCTGATTTTATGTATGGGAGTTATTATGAGAATTGGTAAAGGTAAGATATCAAGCATTCAATTGATGATTTTAATTATTTCAGTATTACAAGGTTCTACGCTAACCTCTACTTTCATAAGCGTGATAACAAAACAAGATACCTGGATATTTCTATTAATGGGTTCTGCTATAACAGCACTCTTATTATATGTTTATACTTCATTAGGCAGAAAGTTTCCTGGCAAGAATTTAGTGCAGATAAACAGTAAAATATATGGCAGCTACTTGGGAAGTATAATATCTATATTGTATGTATTTTTTTTCTGGTTTTTAATTCCTGCAAATGCAAGATTAGAGGCAGATTTTTTTGCTACATATGTTTTTTCTGATATAGGTACCTACGTATTTGTAATAGGTATTGTACTTATTTGTGCATATGCTGTAGGAAAAGGAATAGAAACTATAGCTAGGATTAGTTTAGGTATAGTTATAATAACAACACTTATAGCTGTAATTCTTCCAATATTAACAGTAAAAGAGATGCGTTTATCTAATTTTTTTCCTGTTTTTCAAGTGAATTTAAAAGAGTTTACTCAAGGCATTGATCTTATGGTATCTATTCCATATGGGGAATTAGTTGTACTTTTAATGATTTTTTCACATATGAGAGATATAAGACAAGTGAAAAGGTATACATTCTGGGGATTAATTATTGGGAGTATATATTTTTTAAGTGTTAGTTTACGAAACACAGCAGTGCTTGGAAGTATAGGTTCAATTAGTGCGTATCCCTCCTATGAATTAGCAAAACTCATAAATATAGGAGAAATTATTACCAGAATAGAATCGGTGATTGCACTAATACTACTACTTGATTTATTTGTAAAAATATCTCTTCATTATTATGCTGCTGTAGTATCCATAGCTCAGCTTTTAAAATTACGTGATTATAAGCCTTTAATAATTCCAGTTGGGATTATTAGCATTATACTAGCAATTAGTATGTACGACTCACCAGTAGATGAGGCCTATTCAGCAGTTAATATATATCCTATATATGCCATTCCATGTGTAATCCTATTACCTATTACTTCATTGATTATAACTTATATTAGAAAGCTAGCATAGCATAGCAAGATATAAGGGATTTAAATAATTTCTATACATGAAGGAGTTGTAATTATGAGCATTGAGAAAGGTAGAATAACAGGTTCGCAACTAATGTTTTTAGTTATTGGTATATTGCAGTCTGCTACAGTTACTTCTTCCTTTATAACTGAGATAACAAGGCAAAATACTTGGATAGCTTTGCTGATAGGTTTTGCTATAACAGTATTTTTATTATTAGTGTACACCTCCTTAACACAAAAATTTGCTGGTAAAAATATAGTACAGATAAACAGTATAATATATGGCGATTATTTAGGAACAATAATATCAATATTGTATATATATTTTTTCTGGCTTTTAGTTCCTGCAAATTCAAGATTAATGGGGGATTTTTTGACTACATATGTTTTTTCATATTTGGATGTTGATGTATTTATAATAGGTATTATAATTATTTCTGCATATGCTTTAAGAAAAGGGATAGAGGTTATGGCAAAATCTAGTATTGTTATAGTTATACTAACATCACTGGTAACTATAGTACTCATAATTTTAACAATAAACTATATTAAATTATCTAATTTTTTGCCTCTTTTGCAAATTGATTCAAAAGAATTGATTCAAGGGATTAATCTTATGGTAACTATTCCATTTGGGGATTTAGCTGTATTTTTAATAATTTTTCCATACATGAATGATATAAATCAAGTGAAGAAGTATGCAATCCAAGGGGTAATTATTGGAGGGATAGGTTTCTTAATTGTCAATTTAAGAAATACAGCCGTGCTTGGGAAATTAGATTCAATTAGTATGTACCCAGCTTACGAATTGGCTAAACTTGTAAGTATTGGAGAGGTTATTACCAGAACAGAGGTATTAGTTGCATTAGCAGTTATATTCCTGTACTTCTTAAAAATATCAATTTTTTATTATGCAACGGTATTATCCATAGCTCAGCTTTTAAAACTAAAAAGTTATAAGCCTTTAGTAATTCCAGTTGGCATTATAAGCATTGTATTTGGAATTAGTATGTATAAGACACCAACTGATGAGTTTTATTCAGGAGCTAATATATATCCTATATATGCTATTCCATGTGTAATTTTATTGCCTATTATTTCATTGGTTATAGCTTATATTAGAAAATTAACATAGAGCAATACAAGAATTTTATTTATTCTTATACATAGAGGTAGCAGCAATTATGAAGATAGAAAAAGGCAGGATATCAAGCACACAACTAATGTTTCTCATTATTGGGTTATTAGAAGGTTCTACACTTACAGCAGCTTCCATAGGTGAAGTAACCAAAAAAAGTACTTGGCTAGTTTTATTATTGAGTTTGGGTATATCATTACCCTTAATATTAGTTTGTACATCACTAAGCGAAAAATTTCCATGTAAAAATTTAATAGAGATAAATGACGTGATATATGGACGATATTTTGGAAAAATTATGTCTATATTATATATTTTTTATTTTTGGCTTATAATTCTTGCCAATTTGAGGCTTGTAGCAGACTTTTTTTCCATATACCTTTTCCCAGAAACACATATCAGCGTATTTATAATATTAATTACAACACTATGCTTATATACAATAAGAAAAGGAATAGAGGTCATAGTTAACACTGGTTTTGTTTTAACTGTGTTAACAATTATTATAGGTGTTTTTATCTCAGTAGTTACCGTAGGGGAGATAAATTTATCAAACTTTTTACCTCTGTTTCAAATAAATTTAAAAGACTTTGTCCAAGGAATTAACCTTATGGTAGCTATCCCCTTTGGTGATACAGTGGTATTTTTAATGTTTTATCCATATGTTAATGAAATAAAGCAAGTAAAGAAATCTGCATTATGGGGGTTAATTCTAGGAGGGATGTATTTTCTTTCTGTTGGCTTTCGAAATTTAGCTATACTTGGAGAATTGGCTTTTATTCATGGATTTCCTTCATATCAGATAGCAGCACTTATAAATATAGGAGAATTTATTTCAAGAATGGAGGCATTAATTGCAGTAATAATGTTATTTAATTTATTTCTAAAAATATGTATTTTTTATTATGCCACCACATTATCCGCAGCACAATTTTTAAAATTACGAAGCTATAAGCCTTTAGTAAGCCTGATTGGAATTATTACTATAGTATTTTCCCTTAGCGTAGTTAGTTCACCAGAAAAGGAATCTTATATATTAGCCAATATATATCCTATATATGCTATTCCATTTGTAGTTTTATTCCCTATTATTTCATTGACTATAGCTTATATCAAAGAACAAGGATAATCCCTCTCGTTTTCAGCACGGGAGGGATTAGTCATATGCTAAATATATGACCAAATACATTACCTTAGTAATATTTTCTGCTACCACAATGTGGGATATAATTAGTTCATAGGAAAGAAACAAATAAATGAATTAAATAAATATTTCATATTGTGAGGAGAGATATAAAATGAATAATTTAGGTGGACAATTACAAATGATGTTTGGTGTAGGGCTAGTGGTTATATACATGATATATGTTCAGATAGCGAAAAGACCTGTAAAAGCAGCAAAATATGTAGTGTTGCCAGTAGTACTGATATATTCAGCATCGCAGGCTATAGGTGACATGAAGAATATAAATTCTTTGTTTAGCATAGG
>JAUZPI010000067.1 GCA_030706015.1 Bacillota bacterium | reverse complement strand
TTATAGTTAACTACGTGCATAATATATTTGGGTGATAAATATGAAATATTATGCTATTGGAGAGTTTGCTGAGCTAATTGGAAAAACTGAGCAGACCTTAAGAAATTGGGATAAAAACGGAACATTAAAGCCACACCATGTAGCAGAAAGCGGTCATAGATATTATTCAGTTGAACAAGCAAATCACTTTTTAGGATTAAAAAATTCTGGCAAGAAGCTAAACCGTAAGGTTGTTGGATATTGCAGAGTATCTAGTGCTAAGCAGAAGGATGATTTAGAAAGACAGATTGAGAATGTGAAAAGCTATATGATAACTAATTCAGAGGTAGAGAAAGTTGTAGTACTCTACAAAGACAGACTTCTCCGCTTTGGCTTTGAAATAATTGAAAACATATGCAATAATTATGGAACAGTTATTGAGATTATAGATAATACTGAAGGAACTGAAGAACAAGAACTTCTAGAAGACTTAGTTCAAATTATTACTGTATTTAGCTGCAGACTGCAAGGGAAAAGAGCAAATAAGGCTAAAAAGATAATAAAGGAGTTGTTAGAAGATGATAAAGACAATCAAAGTTATGCTTCTACCTAACAACAAACAGAATACTAAGCTTTTTGCCTGTGCAGGGGCAGCACGTTTTGCCTATAACTGGGCTTTAGCCTATGAAAAAGATAACAATCTAAATGGCGGGCATTTTCTTTCAGATAGCCAGCTTAGAAAAAAGCTGACTGAACTGAAGAAAACTGATGAGTTTAATTGGCTTAATAATTATAGCAACAATATAACAAAGCAGGCTGTAAAAGATGCCTGCACAGCTTACTGTAACTTCTTTAAGAAACAATGTAAGTTTCCAAGGTTTAAAAGCAGAAAGAAATCCAAGCCGTCATTTTATGTAGATACTGATAAAATACAGTTTTCAGGCACACATGTTAAGCTTGAGAAGCTTACAAATAGCAAGAAAACAAATAAGCAGAAAATTAACTGGATAAAGCTCTCAGAGAAAAGTAGAATTCCTTTAGAAAGCAAATATATAAATCCTCGAGTAACCTTTGATGGCATAAGTTGGTGGATTAGTGTGGGTATAGAAGTTAGTGATAGTACAGACCTGCCTCAAAATGATGGTATAGGAATAGATTTAGGATTGAAGCAGCTGGTAGTTTGTTCGGATGAGAATACCTACGAAAATATTAATAAAATATATGAAATAAAGAGACTAAGAAAGAAACAGCGCCGATTGCAGCGCAGGATATCAAAAAAATATCTAATAAATAAGGAAGGAGATAGTTACTTTAAAACAAGCAATATTATAAAAAGTGAAAAAAAGCTTTTAAAATTAAATCACCGTTTATCAGGTATTCGTCATAACCACTTACATCAAATAACTTCTGAGATAGTAAAGCGAAAACCAAGTTTTATTGTAGTAGAAGACCTTAATGTAACTGGTATGATGAAAAATAAGCACTTGTCAAAAGCAGTACAGGAGCAATGCTTTTATGAATTTTACAGGCAACTTAAATATAAGGCAGACTGGAACAATATAAAATTTATAGAGGTACCAAGATTTTATCCAAGCAGCAAGCTTTGCTGTGTTTGTGGAAATATTAAAGCAGATCTCAAGCTAAAGGATAGGATATATCATTGTTCCTGTGGAAATATAATTGATAGAGACTATCAAGCAAGTGTAAACTTGTATAACTATGGTAAAGGTACAGCGTAATAAATTTATTGCACTAAAGTACCGTACGTTAAACGGGAATTTAAGCCTGTGGAGTATTACACAAAATGAGAGTAGTTATGCAGTGAAGTCTGCAGACAAAATCAGATACGCTGAAACAGGAATGAAACGTAAAAGTTTATATTATTTTATAACTTTTTATAAGTTTTCAGTAACGGAGAAGAGTCAAATGGATTTAAGATTGAGTAACAAAGACAGGAAAAAAACTTCGTTATATTTGGCATCATTTGCACTCATTATACTAATAATTTTAGCTCTGGCTATTTCGTTTAAAAACGATAGTGCACATAATAAAAGCGGTACAGTATCTGCGGCAGATGTATTAATCAATGAAAAGAATGTAGTAAAAGTGGCCAAAGACAAAGATGGCAATATATACATGGAAGAAAATAAGCTATTTAAAAAATATACAATAAAGGTTTCTAGTGCAATTAAGAATATAAACTATAAACAAGATGATAATGCTGTATTGATTAGTTTTGATAAAGATGTGCCGTTAAAATTAAACTCAGAAATCAATGATACTAATTCAAAATACATATACATGACTAATGATAATGGTAAAAACAATTTGAAATTCAAGAAAAGCTATAAAGATAATAATTTTGTTTATATAAATAGTGGTAAGGATAGTAATGAGATTATTGTATTAGTTAGTAAGGTGAAGAAACCGTTTACTCACAAAGCGGTACTAAATCCAGGTCATGGTGGTATTGATAGCGGGCAAAGTGTTGGTAATCTCTATGAAAAGGATATAACCTTAAGAATAGTTAAGCTTATGGTGAGTGATCTTCAATATAATGGTGTTGATGTAGTTCTCACAAGAGATAAAGATGAAGGTCAGGCCTTAGCGGATATTGCAGCATTTGTTAATAAGATTCAACCAGATGTATTTTTATCTGTTCATATCAATGGCATGGATGAAAACCCAAATAATTATCAGGGAATTGGTGTTTATTATTATGATGAGAATGGATATCAGACCAATGAGAGGATTAAACTAGCCAATATGGTTTTAAAACACGCTACTATGAGCGACGGCTGGAAAAATGATGGAGTAGTTAGAGATAAACTTAAGGTAATTAGGTTGAGTAAAGCTCCTGCTGTGCTGGTGGAGACTGGATTTTTAACAAATGATAGTGATAGGGCTAGGCTGCAAAATGATAAAGTGCTAGGAAACTTAGCAAATAATTTATCCCAAGCTCTTGTTGAATATGTTAATGAAAAATAAATAGGATTTTTAACAAAAATAGAAGCATATATGCTAGATGAATTCAGCTAGTATATATGCTTTTTGTATATATCAGCGGTATTCTCTTAATTAAGGAATTATATGTGTAATTCCTCTGCAAGCGTTTATTTTGCTTAGCTATTGAATATATATTCATTTAAGAGTTACCAGGATGGTAGAGAAAGCAGAGTATAATGATTGATTAATCAGAAGCTTTATTTATTGGTTTAAAATAATTTTTTGCATTTGAGTTTAAAGTAATTATTAAAAGTTGTGCAAGGACTAAAAATAATGATGGTATACTTCTTATAGATGATGCTAATTGGAGTGAAAGGATTACAATTAATGCTACATACATTCGTTTGGTTAGAAATATTAAGCTTAATACTACTAATATCAAAGGGATTCCTATATTTTCGGTTATGTATGCCGATATGGTATAAGCATCAAGATTTGATATTCGGAGACCATCTCGCAATCCACCGCCTATATCGTTATTTAAATTAAATGAGAGTATTGTAAGAGATAATAGCAAAAGCAATAGTACTAGTTTTATCAATATTGTTATATGCACGACTTTTACGCTGATAGGCTTTTTCATTAAAGTCTCACCTCCTTTATCCTTCAAAATTAAAAAAGTGGCTAATGGTATGGTGTGTATTGCAACATATGTAGTATTGTTACACTAATGTAAATAGTATCATATGGCTAGCGAATGTTCAAGGATAGTGATGCTAGCACATGATCTCTAAAATTTTCTGATATAGTAGACATATAAGAATCTCTAAGCCAACCCATATAAATAGTGTTATATCCGATGTCTTCTTTTATCTTAATAATGGACAAAGTGTTAGTGTTAATAAGTGGTGTATTAGGAACTTAGGTGGTAGCAATAGCTAATGATTATGTTGTAGGAACATAGCATCTGTACTTGGATAGAACTATTATAAATTTCATTTATATATATGTGAAAAATGTATTGAAAATATTAAACCAAGTAAGTAGAATAGGTATGGTGATTGTAAATCACAACAAAGGAGAAAAAATGTTATTTAAAGATTTAAATATTATTGAACCTATTTTGAAAGCACTGAAAGAGGAAGGATACGTTAAGCCCACTCCTATTCAGGAGAAAGCCATTCCACCTATACTTAAGGGAAATGATTTGGAGGGGTTCGCTCAGACTGGCACTGGAAAGACAGCTGCTTTTGCCATACCTATTTTGCAGCTGCTCTACTGTAAACAGGAAGCTGAAAAGGAACCTGGAAGTATTAAAGCTTTAGTCTTAGCGCCAACTAGAGAATTAGCTATCCAGATAGGAGAGAGCTTTACTTCCTATGGAAAATATACAGGACTCAATAATACTGTTATTTTTGGTGGAGTTTCGCAGAAACTTCAGACGGATGCATTAAAGTCGGGAGTAGATATTTTGATTGCAACGCCAGGCAGGTTGCTGGATTTGATGCAGCAAAAATATATAAATTTACAGCATATAGAGTTTTTTGCACTTGATGAGGCAGACCGAATGCTTGATATGGGACTTGGTCAAGATGTAAAAAGAATCATAATGAAGCTTCCTAAGAAAAGGCAGACAATGTTGTTTTCTGCAACTATGCCTAAGGAAATTTCAAAATTAATAGATTCCATTCTTTTAAAACCTGTAAAGGTAGAAGTTACCCCTGTTTCATCAACTATTGATACTATTCAGCAGGCAGTTTACCTAGTTGGAAAGAGGAATAAGAAGTCCTTACTTATTCACTTACTTAAGGATAATTCTATTGAATCTGTTCTTGTATTTTCTCGAACAAAACACGGTGCAAACAAGATAACTGGAGACCTTATTAAAGAGGGAATAACGGCTCAAGCTATCCATGGCAATAAGTCACAGAATGCAAGACAGCTTGCCTTAAATAATTTTAAGGAAAAGAAAATAAGGGTTTTGGTAGCAACGGATATAGCTGCAAGAGGCATAGATGTAGAAGAATTGTCTCACGTGATAAATTTTGACTTGCCAGATGAACCTGAAACCTATGTTCATAGAATTGGACGTACTGGAAGAGCTGGGGCACAAGGAATTGCACTTTCCTTCTGTGATGAGGAAGAGAAAGAGACACTTAGAATTATTGAAAAAATTATATCTAAATCAATAACAGTGATTGAAGAGCATCCTTATGTTATGAGTAATTCAATTAAGAGTGGAGGCACCTCAGGTGTTGTAAAAAATAATGATGTTAGAAAAAAGACATTTGCAGAGAAAAAACGTAAAAACAATAATTTTAGAAAAAATAATTTTAGAAACTAACAGGATATAATCTACAAGAGATATGCAGAAATTTATAGACTTCCCTGGAGTTCAAGAAGGTAAACAAATAAAAAGCCGCACTTAGCGCGGCTTTTTATTTGTATATCAAAGAAATATTAACAGAATTGAGATATTATTAAACTTCTATTTTGATGCATAAGAAGTCATTTGTTTCAAGATATCCTTATATTTTTGAGATACTTCAGGACAAGCAGTTAGTATTGTGTCTATTAAATAATCTATATTGGTATCATCAATTTTTTTTGCATTTGTATCGTAAACAGTTATCATATCTGTACTACTTAAAGCATCGTACATAGTATTCACAATTGGTGACCTCATAATCTTATCATTCTCAACACATTGATTAGAAAAGTATAGGATACCTTCATCTACTATCAGTTGAGCATATACATATTCTTTTTCACAATTGTCTGGGTCATTAGTTTGGTTACATGGATAGTGGGTATGTTCCACATGTTTTAAATCTAGCATATTTTTATGTTCTTTTCTTGTCAAAACACACCTTACTTCAAGTTCTAGTAATCTGTCCTTAATATGTTGTGAGAAGTTCTCTCCAAATTCGGATATAAAGCCTTTCATTGATATTGTCCGTTTCATACCATAATTTCTTTTTTGCATAATTATTCTCCCTTTTCCATTGAGATTAGATGAGTTCTAGCTATTGCTATGGGATAAAAAACCACCTTTGTAAAAGGTGGCAAAAGCTTCTAGATATATATGAATTCATGTTATTAGTATTTCACTGTTACATAACTAAATATAACATAGTAATAGAATAATAGCAAAAAAGCTTTCTGCCCTTTAGAGTGTGTATATTGATAAATCACGCTGATAGTCTATGAATACCTCTCATATTTATTATTAACATGCCATATATATAAAGCTATTATAGAAGCAGGAGAATAAGGCATATAAAAATAACTGGCAAATGTATAGCATGCGGACAATGTGTAAAGGATTGCTTTCCAAAGGACATACAATTGGTGGACGGTAAGGCTAGAATTAACAATGTAACATGTATTAAGTGCGGACAGTGTATATGTTGTAAAAAGCTTTAGGTACATTAGAATATTATCGTATTAATTACAGGAAAATTGATACTTTAAATTACAGGTAAATATATAGTATAATTAAAATACAGATTAAACATGTTGTGGATTTAAAAAAGGAGGTCGAAGATTAAAATGATGAGAAAACGAATATTAAGTTCTTTGTTAACTATTGCGGTCTCAGTAGCATTATTAAATGGCGGTATTACTTTTAAAGTCTATGCAGCATCAGATAATATAACTCCCAAGCCAGTTAATACGAGTCCAAGTCCTAATCCAAGTCCTAGCCCAAGTTCAAGTCCGACGCCAGTATCAGATCCAGTTCAAGCAGCCTTTCCAATTTCAATATATGATGGAGAGACAGATGTTACATTTACTCCAGGTAATTGGGGTAGTATAACCGCATCAATTTCTCAGGAAGGCGTTGGTGGTTCAAACTGTATAAAGTACTCTAATTTAATAAACAATCCATACTCACCAGGTCCTCAAATAATATTTTCAACTGCCAAGGATATCAGAAGTATGAAGGATTCAGATAGACTTCATTTGGTTATGGATATAGGCACAGTACCGATCTCCCAGCCCGTAAGGATTATTTTTAATGGTGATCCATCTTTAAGTGTTGTTACTCCTAATTTAAATAAAACATCAGTATTTGAAGTGTTAAATCTAGATATATCAAGTATAAGGGCAAAACTTGGAGGAAAAATCACAAAGATGTCCTTTGAAGGAGCTGGAGGCAACGGCTGGCAGGGCGTAAGCAACTTGTTTGTTAATGAAATAAGCATAATAAGACCTGCAAATGGTGATTCAGTTCCAATAATTGCACCAGTACCACCTACTCAACCAGCAGCTAACTCATTACCAATCTACATATATCATGATGAATCAAATGTCTATTTTAATCCTGCATATTGGGGAAGTATAACTGGTGAGATTACCAGTGAAGGAGTAGGGGGGACAAATTGCATTAAGTATTCCAACTTGATGAATAATGTATATGCTCCAAGTCCTGAAGCGGTATTTGCTAACCCTATAAATATCAGCAATATGGCAGATTCTGATAGACTTCAACTAAGTATGAGTTTGGGTGATACAAGCCCTCCCCAAGCTATAAAGATAATATTTAATGGAGATTCAGCCTTAAATATTATTACACCTAAAGTAGATACAAGTTTAGGATTTCAAACCTTAAATCTCGATATTTCAAGTATAAAAGCAGGCCTTGGAGGACAAATTACCCAGATGTCTTTTGAAAGTGCTGGACCTAATGGATGGAATAATGTAGATACTTTGTTTGTAGATGAAATAAGTGTTGTTAGCGGCATTCTTAATGATGAAATAAATGCTCAAAGTAATGGAACTGTAAAAACACAAGTTAAAAATGCAGCTGTAACAATTAATGATACTAAGACAGGGACTGTAACAAATAACTCTGTAGTTACCTTCAAGAGCAAGGCATTAGAAACAGCAGTTAGAAATGTATTAGGAAAGTCTACAGGAATTTTGTATAAAAATGATGTAGAAAAGATTACTCAGTTAAATGTTGAAAATAAAGATATTACAGATTTAAGTGGAATCGAAAATCTTACAAATTTACAAACAATTGATTTTGCAAAGAACCAAATCAGCGATATAAGTCCGTTAAAAAACTTGAAAAATTTAAAGGATATTAATTTAAGCTATAATAAGATTAGCGATATCAGTGCATTAAGTGGATTAATAAGTTTACAATCAATTAATTTAAGTTTTAATAAGATAAGTAATATAACAGCACTAAAGGGGTTAACAAAGCTTCAAAGTCTTGATTTAAATAATTATTATCACGTAAATAACTATATTAGTGATATTAGTGCACTAAAGGATTTAACTAATTTGCAATATTTATATTTATCTAACACTAAAGCTGGTGATATTAGTGCTTTTAAAAACTTAATTAACCTCAAGTCACTTTTTCTAGATAATTATGCATTTTGCGATATAAGTGTGCTAAAAAACCTAACGAACTTGCAGACTCTATATTTAGACGATAATCAAATTAAAGATATAAGTGCACTAAAAGGATTGGTAAATCTTCAATATTTGTATTTATCAAATACTCAATTAACTGATATAAGTGCTTTAAAAGGGTTGACAAATTTACAGCAGCTTTATTTATCTAACACTAAAATTAGCGATATAAGTAATTTAACGGGATTGACAAAATTACAAACACTTTATATAGATAATAACAATATAAAAGATATAAGTGTATTAGCTAGCTTGACTAAACTACAAACACTTAATTTAGATAGCAATAAAGTTAAAGATATAAGTGCCTTGAGGGGGCTAGTGAATTTACAATTCCTTTATTTATCTAATAATCAGATTAGCGAAATAAGTGCGTTGAAAGACTTAACTAAGCTGCAGACCTTGTATTTAAACCAGAATCAAATTAAGGATATAACTGCTTTAAAAGGCTTAGTCAAATTACAGACCCTGTATTTAAATCAGAATCAACTAAAAGATTTGAGTATATTGAAGGGGTTAACTGGTGTGCAATATCTTTATTTATCTGGCAACCAAGTTAGTGATATTACTCCACTGAAGGTATTAACAAGTTTGAATACACTTGATTTAAGAAGCAACCAAATTAGTGCTGCTAATAAAACATTATTGGCAAAAGCTATAACTAAATGTAAGATATTTTTCTAGGAAAATAAATAAGCGTACTGTGTTAGTTAAAAGTATTAACACAGCACGCTTATTTTTCATGGTTTAATAATAATTTCTTTCGAATATTTCTTTGATTTCTCCAAGATCTTCTGTAAGACCAAGAGCTACCATTAGCTTTATTCTGGCTTTTTGTCCAGGAAGATTATCTCCGAGGATTACTCCCCTGCTGGTTAGCTCTCTCCCTGCTCCTTCGTAGCCATAGTCATCAAAAACCTTTCCCATTAAGCATCTAGAAACCAGAACAACGGGTATTTTTTTGCTTATTGCATATTCAACTCCAGGAACCATTTTTGGAGGGATATTACCTCTTCCCATGCCTTCAATTACTATGCCTTTGGCTCCAGAATCCACACAAAACTTTAGAAGACGATCATCCATACCGCAACCGCATTTTATTAGATCTACATGACTATTAATTTTTGTAGTGTTTATATGCTGATGCTTAGTATAATTAAAATAAAAATACACCTTATTGTTGTCTACAAAACCTATAGGACCAAAATCCTTGCTTTTAAAGGTGTCTAGAGTATGGGTGTTGGTCTTTGTCACTTGAGCAGCAGAATGAATTTCGTTACTCATTACTACCATTACGCCTCTATTTTGCGCATCATCACATACAGCAGTTTGGACTGCATCCAAAAGATTTGGAGGGCCATCCCAACCTAGTTCAGAGCTGTTTTTCATTGAACCTACAAATATTACAGGTTTTGCACCATTGTAAGTTAAATCTACAAGATAAGCTGTTTCTTCAAGAGAGTCTGTACCGTGAGTTACAACCACTCCATCGTATCCCTCGTTTTCTACCTTATTTGTAATCATTTTAGATAATTCTAGCATCTTTTCTGGTGTTATATGTGGTCCAGGCATCATACCGAAATTTAAGAAGTGAATATCTGCAATTTCATTTATGCCCGGAGTTAGTTTAATTATATCTTCACCACTCATAGATGGTACAGCACCTTTACTTTCCTCATCCGCTTTCATGGATATTGTTCCGCCGGTAAATATAATAATGATTTTTTTCATCATAGTACCCCTTATCTAACTTATATAGAAACAAAATAGTGAACTATAGTATATAATATTTAAATTTACCTTTTTAGATATAGTTTATTCTACCCTAATGTATTATGCCCTATAAACCTATTACTAATAAATACAGGTTTATAGGGCTGCTAAAATTATATGGTAGTATTTGTTCTAGTTCCTTTAAATAAGTTTTCTACATTTTAAATTTCTGTACCAGAACATTAAGCTTTTCTGCTAATTCAGCCTGACTCTCTGCTGCTTTGGCTACTTCTTCAATAGCAGCTGCACTTTCGTTCATTGAGCTTGAAATTTCCTCCGAACTTGCAGCTGATTCCTCTGCAGCAGCAGATACGGATTGTATAGCCTCGTTCACTTGATTAATGGTATCGCTCATAGATTTTGTAGCTAAAGCGATACCAGCAGAGATTCCACTAATGAATTGAGCATCCTTTTCATACTGTACACCAGTTTCTAGAAGTAATTCATAGCTTGGCTGTACATAGTCTGTGATAAACCGCAGCATATCCTGACCACCCTGAGATAGGTGATTAACAGCTTCCGCTACCTGAGATACCATGTTTTGAATATCGGCAGCAGAATTTGCGGACTGTTCAGCTAATTTTCTAACCTCATCAGCTACCACAGCAAAGCCTTTTCCAGATTCTCCAGCTCTAGCTGCTTCAATGGCAGCGTTTAATGCAAGTAGGTTTGTTTGATCTGCTATACTTCCTATAGAAGCTGCTATTGTCTTTATTTCATTAACAATTTTACTTTCGTCAATAGCCGTATTAATCTCAGCTTGTTGTTTATTATAAATAGAATTTCCTTCTTCTATAGCTTTTAAAGCCTTATCTTTTACATCAAGTGCTCTAGTTTCGATTTCTTTAACTGAAGCAGCGGCTTCGTTAGCTTTAGTTGTTAGTTCGTAAATTCTTGAACCGATTTCTTCTGCAGAAGCGTTTACTTCTTGGGTTGTTGCACTTAAATCCTGAGCTCCCTTGGAGATTTGATCAACGGATTCATTCACAACCTGAAGCTTTGAAGATATTTCTTCAGTAGTAGAGGATAGTTGTTCACTTGAAGCACTAATTTCCTGAGAACTTGATAGAAGCTCATAAATTAGACTTTTAGTGTTTTTAGCTGCAGCATTAAGGGATTTGGAGAGATTTCCCATCTCATCTTTAGATGTAATGTCTATTATATGAGTTAAATCTCCATCACCTAAGGCTTTAGCAAATATCTCAACTTTTTTTACTTGTTTTGATATATAAAGCGATATGAATACACCGCAGGTTAAAGCAATAGCAAATCCTAAAATAGATACTGAAAACATAGTAATTCGTGAATCATTGTAGATAGCATTGTTTTCAGTATTATCTTTATCTGCTTGCTTTATGTTGTAGGCTATAAGCTGGTCAAGAGTAGCAGACATATTTACTCTGATTTTTGATGCTTCTATCAAAGAGGTTTCAGCCTGAGCGTAATTACCGTCCTCTACCATCTTTACAACTGCATCTCTGGCAGTTCTATAGTTTTTTAGTATTGAGTTGTAATCTGCATACATTTTCTTTTCATTTGCATCAAGACCTGTTTTTTCAAAGTCTGCCAGAAGCTTTGTATTAGCATCCTTCAATTTAGTCATTTTAGCTTTTGTTTCAGCTAGTTTACTTCTATCTTGTGTGTATACAAGTAGTTGAAATTGAGCTTGCAGCTCAAGTGAATTTCCTTTTATGGTATTTAGAATATCCAAAGATTTAAGATTATCCTTATAAATTTTAGTTGAGTTGGAGTTTATCTTACTCATATTATTTACCCCAATAAGTCCAACTGCACCAATAAATATTGCAACTAATATAAAACATGAAATAAGTTTTTGAGATAATTTTAAATTTTGAAAAAACCTCATGTAAACACCCCCCTATTATTAAGTTGTTATTACATATATCGTTATAAATCGACAAAATATTTATAGGATAAATGGTTTTAGTATAAAGGTGGCAAATGATTTGAATAAGACTATAGGAAGCAAGTAAGCTTACAAAAGCACTTAGCTAATTTTTAGGTATTAAGCTAAGTGCTTTTATTGTTAAAAAACTATTTTATAAATACATGAGCTGTGTATCAATGAATCATGTAAAGTACTCTATAATACTATTAGAAAAACTATCATTTATTAGCTCGGTAATATAGTTTTTTATTTCTAGGCTTTTTTCCTTTGGATAAACATATTTAAACTTACCATAGGGACCCCATTTAAGCTGTCTGTTTTCTTCATTTAAATCCAGCTTTGTATTTGGAAATCTAGTAAGTATTAAATCTTTAGCAGTAGCTGTAAATCTATGCTGAATAAGTTCAAAAGAAATAGTATCTTTATAGTTAGAGATCTCGGATTTTAAAGTAGCCATCAATGTTTTATAATCATTTTTCCAATTATCATACAGCATAATAGGTGCAATTATAAAACCTAAAGGATAACCAGCTTCTGATATTTTTCTTGCGGCTTCTACTCTTTCTTGAAAGCTGGAGGTATTATGTTCAAATTTATCTATGACGTAAGGGGTATTAATGCTAAATCTGAATTTAGTATGCTTATTATGATTGATATCTAGAAATGAGTCTACATTATCAAATTTAGTAATGACCCGTAATCGCCCATTTTTACTATTACTAAAGAACTCTATGCATCGTTTTAAGCTGCCTGTTAAATGTTCCAAGGCTATAGGATCAGTAATACTGCCGCATTCAAATTCAGTAACATTAGGTGAATTGTCTTCAATATGCTGCTGAATTACGTTTAGTATATCCTCAATATTTACGAATATCTTCATAAATGGCTTTTCTCCTTGTGTGGTTTGAAGATAACAATATTCACAGCTGCCTGGGCAAGAACTTGATAGGGCAAATTGATAGTTAGCGGAGGGCTTGCAGCTTTTTAGTTTCTTTTCTCCATTTACTGTAATATATATAGTCCTTTTAGCCTTTGCATAGTTCTCTCCAGGGGATTTACCTTCAATTTGTACTTTTTTAGAATTGATTATAGGAACGTTCAATCTTTGCAAATTTTCTACAATAGTTTTCCCTAAAGGATACTTTTCACTTCTAGGGTCTATATAAGCTACATCTGGTATAAATAATTTCATCTTTGCACCTCGTAATCATAAATTGCATTTCTAACACAAGATATAATTTTTCCATGAGGTTAAAAAATTATTAATAATATTCCTATCAATGAGAAAGAATTAATAGATGATTTACTTTCGGTAATTACCGTTTTTTTCTGTCAGTCTTTATGCAGGCGATAAGAGATTATTTATATTTTATAGAATAATAATAATCTTTATATTTAAACCCATATATAATTCTGTTAATATAATGTTAGATTGTAATTTTAATAGAAAAGGTTGTAATATTATGCAAGCATATATATATTATCTTGTTTTGTTGTCGTTTTATGCAGTGTCTGCTTTAGTGTTTATATCATTTAGTTCAATCTATCCAAAGAAATATATAAATTTTATAGCTTTAAGTCATATATTAGGGTTATTAACTATACTTTTTACTATATTTGATAGTATGTATCCTCATAATTGGATGATACGAGGAACTATGGGTTTGCTGTTCCTTTGGACAAACTTTATGGGGCTGGCAGGGATAAATAGTTTTTTAGAAGAGAGAATAGGCATATATATTATAATAGCAGCAATAATCTTGAGCTTAGTAGATTTTTTTTCATTTACTTTTATCTATCCGGTAAGTGCTTTTATTCATAAAATTTTCTTAATGTTGCTTTATGTGCACCTAGGAATTTTAATACTTAAGAAAAAAAAGAGAAGCAAAAGCATATGGGTTTTTGGAGTATCAGCATTATTTTTCTCCCTTGTTCAAATATATTTTGGAATAATATTTTTCTTTGGAATATATCCACAAATAATGCATCTGGATTTACTTGTTTACCTGCTGCAATCCTTTGCTCTCTCCTTTTGTATAATTCTAGTTACCATTGAAGAATCACGTCAACATTTTAATAGTCAAGTAAATTTGCTCCAAGAGGAAGTATGTGATAAGCAAAGAGAAATAAAGGAAGCTTATGAACTGGATAAGCTTAAAACAGAATTTATAGCGGATATATCACATGAGCTAAGAACACCAATAAATATATTGTTTAGCAGTATACAGCTTTTTGAAGTCAGGATTTTAAAAGAAGAACTGACTGATGATTTAAAGTTGTATAATTACTTAAACACAATGAAACAAAATTGTTTTAGGTTGATAAAGTTAGTAAATAATTTAATTGATATTAGTAGAATTGAAGCTGGATTCATGAATTTTAACTTAGAAAACTGGGATGTGGTGGGTTTGGTGGAGGGCATTACATTATCCGTAGTGCCTTATGCAGAAGAAAAAGAGATTGAAATCTTATTTGATACGGATTTTGAAGAAAAAGTACAAGCTTGTGATGCGGATAAAATTGAAAGAATAATGCTTAATTTGTTATCTAATGCAGTAAAGTTTACTGGAAAAGGCGGCCGTATCGAAGTAAATCTATATAATCAGGATAATAACATTATTATATCTGTTAAAGATAATGGTATCGGAATTCCTAAGGATAAGCAGGAGCAAATATATGATAGATTTATTCAGGTTAATGATAGTTATGTGAGAAAGAATGAAGGTAGTGGAATAGGTCTCTCCTTAGTTAAGGCATTAGTTGAATTGCATGAGGGTGTACTAACTTTGGAGAGTGAACTTGGAAAGGGGTCTAACTTTAGGGTGATAATTCCCCATAAGGCTCTCAAAAATAAGAAAACAAAAGTAGCATTAGATATAGAGTTCAATATTAAAAAGGTTGAAGTTGAATTTTCGGATGTGTATGTTTAATGGATGTATTAATTTACCTATCAAACTTAGATATAAATAATGTATAATATATATATTGGTATTAAAGCGATTGGAGGTGATTTTATGAAACTGGATGCAGCACAGAATAAATTGATTCAAAGCAAAGTCATATCATGTCACCTTATAAAAGGTGCCTCTGGAACGGGTAAAACAACTACGTCTGTATATAGAACTATGTATTTAAAGAATAACTATTGTTTATATGCAGATGATAAGATACTGATGGTAACCCCTAAGTCTGATAGAATAGAATACGTTAGGAATTTGTATAATGAGGCAAAGGAAAAAAGCCGGTTTGACTACGCTACATTGTTCAGTGATGATAAAGAGAGGGTGTTTTTTTCAGCACTAGATGAAATAATAGAAGAATACTATTCAGAGTATGTTTCAAAACGTAAATTGAATTTAAGGCTTATAGATAGGACACAGCAGGAACAAATTATTAATGAGTGTTTAGATGAATTAAGACAGGAATATGCAAAGCAGAAGATATTGAATAGTAACTATATTAAGTTCTTTATGGATGAAATAAGCTGGATAAAGTCTTGTGGTTACAGTTTAGAACAATATCGAAGTGCTGATCGTATTGGTAGAAAATATAAGAAAGGCGACGGGCCTAATAGACTTTTAAAGAATTCTATTTCAAGAGAGGTTATATATAAGCTTGTGTGTCTATATAATCATAGGTTGAAGGAAAGCAGCCTAGTTGATTTTGAGGACAAGTCTCTTATGGCATTAGAAGAAGCGAGGAAGAATCTTAGCCATAGCTATTCTCATATTATTATTGATGATTGTGATAATTTAACTAAAATTCATTTAGAACTAGTTATGGAACTGAATAAGAAAAAGACTTATTCAAGCATAATGCTTATAGCTAACAATGCTAGTCAGAGTGGTAATGGATGGATAATTAAAGGACGTAAGATAAATGCATTGGAGCTAAATACTCAAATAAAAAGCAGTTCACTTCGAAAGGTGTATACAGTTCCAGTGAGAGTAGAGGAAAGTATAAAAGGTGGAGATGATAAATTGTTGTCTTCTGTAGAAAACTTTGAATACCATGACTTAAAACATTATAGAAAATATAAGTTTCTAAGAGATTATGGTATAAGCGAGGAATTAATAGTCAGCAATGAAGGTGGCGAGGATATATATAAGGGTGATGAATTAAGGCAGATACCTGTATATAGTGATATAGCTGCTGGAGAACCTATATACATAAATGATGAAATAGAATCTAATTTTAGTATTCCTCAGTACTGGCTCAAGGGAATGAAGGATTGCTTTATATTAAAAGTAAAGGGCGATAGTATGATTGGGGCCAATATAAATGATGGAGACTATGTAGTAATTAGAAAACAATACACCGCCCAAAACAATGATATCGTTGCTGTGGATTTGGAGGGAAATGCTACTTTAAAAAGGCTAAGTCTAAAAAAAGGTGGCGCAGTACTTTTGCCTGAAAATGAAAATTATGAGCCTATCCCATTAAGAGATAGAGAAGCAAGTGTTATTGGTATAGCAGTAGGTATAATAAAAAATAAAATGTAGAAACAAAAGCCCCCAGTTTGCATTGTGCAAATGGGGGCTTATGTTATTCACGGATAAATCAATCTTTTGTAATCTTCCAGATGACACCGCTTTTGGGCATAAATTTGTATGGTTCATTGGGGAAAGCCATACCAAAGTCAACAACATACATAGAACCATAGAAATCAAATAATACGTCTATTGGCCGTTCTAAACCACCACCGCCATTATAGGAAGCTGGACATCCTGAATGATTAATGGCAAAGTTGGATATTTCACCAGTATGCATATTTATTCTAGATACTCTGTGACCTACCTTAGGCATGGAATAATCATCAGGTTTGGGTGCGCCGCTGCCATATTCAGCGATGTATGCATCGCCATAAGGTCCAAAATCTGAATTATAATTAAAATCAAAACCCATTATAGAAGAATGATTAGCAAAACTAACATAGGGGCTAGGCGGATTCATAGGATGGTAGGCAAGTAAAAATTCAGGCTGAGGTTTTCCCTCCGGCTTAAACATAGGCAGCGTCACAGGAAGGCCTCCAGAGTAATCTGGCCAGCCATACCATGCTCCTGGAACTATTAGCTGGAATTCATCAGGGCAATTTGCCAAGGGACGGCTTCCTCTTTCATCTGCACCCAGATTTGAACAAAACAAACGATTGTATCGATCGAATTTAATTCGAAAAGGGTTTCGCAGACCCCAAGCAACTAGTTCAAGATTGGATCCATCTAAATTAGCCCTTAGTATACTTCCGCTGGCACGAGTGATGCCTTTAATACGTTCATTAGGCATATTGGATACACCAAAGGGAGAGTATGCACCAGTAAGAGCAGAAGAAGTTTCGGAGGCTGTATTAAAGTTCTTTGTCTTAAAATTTTGACCTTTTAATATTACCATGCTTCCAGGATAGTCATGAAAGAATGGATATTTCTTCACCCAAGCTTCATTATCTTCCCCAACTACTCCAGAATTTGTTGCAGTACCTTGTCCAAAATACATTTTGCCGTCTGAACCAAAGATAACTTGGTTATTATGATGATCTCCAAGGCTAGGAAGACCAGATAAAATGTCTTGTTTAGTTCCATCAGATTCTATAACGGTTATGAAGCCCCGGTGTGACACGTAAATGTTTCCTTTATAGTAGTTAATGCCTGTTAAAGGAGGATTAAATCCGTCAGCTATTACCTCAAACTTACCTTCAATAAGCTTTAGCACCTTTCCGCTTCCTGAAAGAATACCGGCATCAGCTACTAATATTTCTCCGTGTTCAGTGATAATCATATTTATTGGAGTATCTAATCCCTCTGCGAAAACATCTATACTATAACCAGGGGGTAGTAATATATCATTTGGGTTTACTTTTCTGCTAGTATTGATAGGGGGAACTATGGACTGCTCTTCTCTCATCAACAAGACCTCCAGAATATAAAAGTATTTACAATAGTTTATTCTAGGTATGATGCAAAGATTCCCCATCACCAATGAATAATAAAATTTGAAATAGGGAAAAACTAAATTATTCTTGATGTCCCAGATAGGAGTGCTGGTAATATGAAAAGTGTTTTAATACTTACGGCTTCAGTAGGAGAAGGACATAATAAAGCCGCATATTCGTTGGAAGATACTTTTAGGAGAAATGGATACAATGTAACAACTGTTGATTTTATAAAAAAGACTAGTAAACTATTGAATCTATGCATAGTTGGTGGATATAAATCCATGGTCTTTAAATATCCTAAACTTTATGGTGGTTTATATAGAATCACAAATGTAGATGATCCTTGTTATAGAGTAAGTAAATGCATAAAGGCAATGTTTGAAACTGGAGTAACTAATATAATTAATGAAACAAGACCTGATATCATTATAGGTACCCATGCTTTTGCCGCATTGATTGTGAGTAATTTAAAAGGTGAGAATAAGATAAATGTTCCTTTTATATCAGTAATAACAGATTTTCAGGCGCATTATGCTTATATTAATAATAATGTAGATGCTTATATAGTAGGAAGTAGATATACTAAGCAGGATATGATACGAAAAGGTGTAGCGCCAAGTAAGATATTCACTTATGGTATACCAATAAGAAGAGATTTTTTCGATACCAGTTTTATAGATAAGAATTTTGATAAAAAGTGTTTCACTATACTTGTTATGGGTGGAGGGCTAGGCGCAGGCCGAATAGACAAGGTGTTAAAAAATATTATGTCTAATAAGCATAATCTAAAAATCATAGTGATTTGTGGTAACAATAGTGCTCTTAGAAGGTATTTAATTAGAAGGTATGATAATAAAAATGAAGGGAAAGTTATAGATATCTTAGGTTATGTAAACGAGATTTCAAGAGTAATGACGGAAGCTGATATTATAATAAGTAAACCAGGAGGTTTAACCGTTTCGGAGGCAGTAGCCAAAAAACTGCCTATGATAATCCCATTTTCGATACCAGGGCAAGAAGAGGAAAATGCTAGATTTCTTACTGCATCAGGTGTTGCAATTGAGTTAAGCAATCTATCCAAACTAAATAGTATAGTAGATGAATTGATTTCTAGCCCCCAAATACTATGCAGTATGAGAAAAAATATGGAGCAATTAGTCTTAAAAAATTCCTCGAAAGATATAGTACTGCTAGCTAATGAATTAATAGGCAGAAAGATTGGAGAATTTACTAATAACCGCAAAGTAAATCACATGACATTTAATAAGGTAACAGGGAATATAACCTTACTTTAATAAAAGGGTGCACATAATATGAAAAAAAAGGTTTTAACTTATTTATTTACTGTAATTTTAATGTTTATAACTATTAGAATCATATTTTTAGACACAAATATCCACAATATTCTCAGTTTGTTTCATAGGACAATAAAGATATATATTTTTTGTGGTATGGCAGGTATGGTATCCTATTGGATATTAGATGCAGTAATTATTTATGATATTGCAGGGCATATTCATCATCCCATAAAAAAGCTAATGGCCTTTAAAAGTTCAGTAATAGGCCAATATTATGGTATGATAACCCCTTTTTCAACAGGGTCTCAGCCAGCCCAAGTATATTTTCTGGGAAATAATCTTAAGATTCCATATGGAGATGCAACTGCCATATTGCTAAATAAATATGCTGTTTATCAAGTTACCGTTACTTTTTATTGTCTTAGCTTATTTCTAAGCAGAATAAATGTTTTTTCACATACACTTGGTAATATAATACCTTTTGTTGTTATTGGATTATCAGTTCATTTAGCTGGAACTATTTTCATAATCTCAATTATATATTCTCCTAAATTAATTGAAAGGTTTGTAATCTTTTTTTTAGCTTTTGGAGCGAGAATTAAACTTATAAAGAATAAACAAGGCAAAGAAGCAGGTTTCAAAAAATATATGGAGGATTATAAAAAGAGTCTTGCGCTGGTAACTAGTGATAAATACCTATTATTAAAGCTTTGTTTAATAACTGTACTTCAGTTAACTATAAATTTTAGCATTTCTTTTTTTGTAGCTAAGGCATTAAACATATCATCCGCCTCTCTTTATGAGATAATATGCCTTCAATCTCTTTTATATATGGCGGTATCGTTTATCCCTACACCCGGATCATTAGGCACATCTGAGGTTGGATATTATGCAATATTTAAGGTGGTATTTAGCAGCAGTATTATTTCATATGCGCTGCTGTTATGGAGGGGAATAAGCTATTATTTCAATCTTGCAGCCGCAGCAATAGTTTTACTGATTTTTTATATTATAAAAAAATAAACTGTGAGCAGATTGCTGCATGCTCACAGTTTACTCTATTACAATTTATGTATTTATTACAATATTTCCATTACTTCAACATCATATTCCCCGTCAGGAGATTCAACTGTAACTTTTTTTCCTATCTGCAGCTTATATAAGGCTTTGCCTAAAGGAGATTCTATGCTGATTTTCATGTTTTTCACGTCTGCTTCAACAGAGCTTACCAGAGTAACTTCTTCAGTTTCATCTATATCGTAAAATTTAACTAAGGCAGTTTTGTTTAAATCAAAGACATCAGCTTCACTGTCACTCTCAACAATTGTCGCTTTCTTTAATATAGATTCTATCTCTAGTATTCTAGTTTCATTAATGGATTGATCATCTTTAGCAGCACTGTAGTCTGCATTTTCACTTAGGTCACCTTGTGCACGCGCAACCTTAAGAGCTTCTTTTATTTCTACTCTTTTAACTGTTTTTAGAAAATCAAGTTCTTTTTCTAATTTTTCTTTTCCTGAATGTGTTAATATTATATTATCCAAAAAACATCACCACCAAAAGTTATTTATCTTTATTATATTACATTTTTTATCGGTCAGGAAATAAACTAAGAAAAACGTAACATAAAGATAATAATACTAATATTTTTCAATTGCAACTGTTGGACATAGTAGTTATTGCGAGAAAATAGGGATGTACTTAGAGTTAATATGAGTTTTTCTGCTGTAACTACCAGTGCTTCAAGGGATGTATATTTAGTATGCAGCCCCTTGTTGTTTAACTCTTTGTTATCTTTGTGATTAAAAATTATTTTTGTTGAAACTTTTTAGACAATCTATGTGTAATGGTAATTAGGGACTTTATTTATGATGAGATTTATGGGGGGGATTTAGTGGATATAGATTCAAAATTAATATTGAAATGTAAAAAATACGATAAATCCGCCTTCATTGAACTTTTTAAAATATATGAAAAGTATTTGTATAAGCTTTGCTATGGATATACTCAAAATGAACAAGATTCCTTGGATGTAGTTCAGGAAATATATATAAAAATATTTAGGAATATAGAAAAGTTTGATGGAAATATGCCTTTTCATCCTTGGGTTCGAAAACTAGCGGTAAACACTTGTTTAAACTTTAAAAGATCAATAAAATCCAATATAATATCTCTTTATTATGAAAATGAAGAGGGGGCCACATTAGAAGACACTTTATCCATGGAGTATAATCTTGAAGAAGAAATAGAAAAGAAGGATTTGAAGGAAGTTATAAATAAGTACTTGAAGGACTTAAATGAGAACTATAGGATAATAATTATCTTAAGGTATTTTGAAGGCTTGAGCTATAATGAGATAGCGGAAACCTTAGGAAAACCTTTGGGTACAGTTAAAACTGATTTATATAGAGCAAAGTCTGTGTTAAAAAAGAAACTAGAAGGTGTTTTAGAAGCGTAGTAAACAAGGAGGGTTAATTATGAACTGTAAATTTGATAAAAGCTTGCTTTATGCCTATGCAGATGACACCATAGAACCTCTAGAGAGGATATTTGTAGAGGAACATTTGAAGTACTGCACAGAGTGTAAAGAGGACTTAAGAGTTATAAATGTAATAGAAAAGGGCTTGATGGATATGCAGGAGCAAATAAGCATACCAGAAAAGCTTGGTTTTATATCTGAATTAGTAGCTGAAAACTGTATAGCTCAACTTGATAATGAGGACTTGCTGGATAGGATGCAAAATATATATGATAGATATAAACATATAAATAAGATAATTATTGCTTCAGAAACTAAATGCATCAATAATCCATGTGGACAGTTTGTAGGCAATCAAATAAATACAACTGTGAAGACTCTGGGGAAGCCTGTAAAGAAGCTTATAAGTACTGGAATTAGCAAGCTTTTAAAGGTAGTGTAAGCATATAGAGGGCTTTTTGAAGGGAGAGTGATATATTTTGTTTATATTGACTGCAGTGTTAAAGTTTTTGCTGGCTATTTTCATTGTTATTCTAGCTTTATTAATATTACTGCTTATCATTCCGTTTGGTTACCGATTTAGGGGTGCAATAAAAGATGAGATAATGGGAGAAGCAAATATTATATGGTTTTTTAACTTTTTCAGGGTTAGGATATTCAAAGAAGAAAAAATGAAGTTTTCCTTATTTATTGCAGGTAAAGGTATTATAACTCGAGAAATTTCAGATGAAAAGAAAAAACAGAAGGCGAAGAAGTATAAGGATAAGAAAGATAAAAAACAAAAAGAAGACAAGGAAAGCCTAAAGGAAGTTTTTAAAAGGGACTTTTTTAAGAATATATTTAGATATGTAAAAGACATTATCAATATTATTAGGCCTAAATATGTAAGTATAAAAGGGATTTATGGCTTTGAAGACCCATCTATTACCGGTATGCTGTGTGGAATTGTACCATTGATTTCACCGCTTATAAAAAGAGGTGGAATAAAGCTTCAGCCTGTATTTGAAGATGAAATTATGGACATAGAAGCAGAGGTATATGGCAGGATAACCATTATTCTATTGGTGTGGAGAACCCTAAAACTTGTATTCAGCAAACCAATAAGAAAAATTATATTTAAAAAAAGAAAAAAATCTGAAACAAAACCCAAATTAGAAGTGTATTAATTAGTATAAGACAAAGATAAATTGGCCAATGAAATTTGTATATTAAAATATGAGAAAATTTAAGGAGGATTTAAATATGGATAATAATTTTTCAGTTAAAGAAAATGTAGAGGCTTTATTTAACCAATTGGAGAAGTTTTTAAAGACTGAAACAGTAATAGGGGAACCAATAGTAGTAGGAGAAACAACTCTTGTGCCTATAATCTCTGTTATGTTTGGATGTGGAACAGGCTCAGGAACTGGTGGAGACGGTAAGGGAGCAGATGGTACAGGTTCAGGTCTTGGAGCTGGAGCTAGAATTGCACCTAATGCAATTCTTGTAATTAAAAAGGATGAAGTATCTATGCTGCCAGTGAAGAGCAAAAGCAATCTTGAAGGACTAGTAAAAATGGTACCTGAAATAATATCAAAGATTGATATAAAGAAGTACACTGAAAAATGCGACAAGAAAGAAGCTGCTGAAGAAAGTAAAGAAGACTAAGGAGAAAATAACATATATAAAAAAGAAGCGTAAATAGGTTTATATAAACCTATTATGCTTCTTATTTTATTTACTGCGCAGGTAACAGCCCAAAGTACTGTGGACGCTAGCACTGCTGACACTAATACTAATACAGCTGTTAAATCCTCTGCCAAGAGTAATGCTAAAATTCTTGGAGAGCTTGATGAAAAAAAGGAAAGGAATGTTAAGCACTTCCTTATGGAAGATGGTACCTATGAAGCTGATGTTTATCCAATGGCTGTTCACTACCTAGATAATGGTAAGTGGAAAGACATTGATAATACCTTAGCAGCTGGTACTGACGAAGATAATAATGATGTCCTAGTTAATAAGAATAATGACTTTAAAGCAAAGTTTGCAAAGAATTCTAAAGCTAATAAACTTGTTAGAATTCAAAAGGACAAATATGAACTTTCATGGAATTTAGAGGGGGCTGAAAAAAGTGATGCTCAAAATGTTCCAGCTGATCAAAGTGCTCTAAATAACTTATCAGAGGATGATAAGAAAAGAGCTGCAACCAAGGCTACTTCTGTTATAAATTTCCCCAATATACAATCCAATTTGGACTTAACTTACAAATTAAATGGTGATGCTGTAAAAGAGTATTTTATACTAAAGGACAAGATAGATAGTCCTCAATTTAAATTAGAATTAAACCTTAAAAATCTTGTTCCTCAAATACAAAAAAACAACAGCATAATTTTTTATGATGAACAGGATGGAAATAAAGCAGTTTTTAGCATGAAAGCACCTGTAATGTATGACAGCCTTCATGAGGACAGTAATAATATAAAACTT
>JAUZPI010000066.1 GCA_030706015.1 Bacillota bacterium | reverse complement strand
TACAATATTATTTGGCATACTGATTACCTCCCGTGTGTGTATTTGTCTAGTCAACTTTTATATAACACGTTGGGGTACAGTATGCTATATTTATTTTTTGGTAATGTTACCAATCTAGATTCTTATTTTGCAGAACTAAAGATAGTTATATAAATTTAAATTATTATTTCAATTTAATCATAAATATTCTATTTTATTAAATTTACTCATAGTTGTGTTATTCAAATAAAAAAAATCAAGCATTACATTTTTGTAAAGCCTGATTTCACTTGGTGCGTCAGAGAGGATTCGAACCCCCGACCAACTGGTTCGTAGTCATATAACATCATTTTTTATTAATGACTATAAGTTTACTCCAATCCTTAAAACCCTTTATTTATCATCATTTCAGTTATTGTATTTCTTATTTGTTTTTAATGAATCTTAAATATACTTTTGTGTTTCCCCGTCAAAATACCCGTCATTTTTATGAAATGAATAAATATCTAAATAAACTTTTACATAATTCTACTACACGTACCTGGAAAATGGTATAATATCTGTAATAATTATTACACAGGAGATGAACATGAAAAAGATGAACTATAAGGAAATAATGAGCAATTCCATTTTGAATACCCACTATGCTACTAAAGGAAGATTAGAAAAGTTTCTTAGATATAATGGTTATATTAAATCAGACAAGGTTGATTGTTACACAGTCTTTAGCGACCAAATAGACCTAAACACTGACAAGGTTGTACTTGACTTACAAGAATATGAGTACGAGAAAAACTATACATATTTCTCTTGTTATGAGGTTAATAGTGAAGATCTAATAAATAAAATTCTTCATAATAAAGAGCTTATTAATACTAAAGAAAAAGATCATTTAAGTTATAAGCTCGAAAAACCATCAATGAAGGATTTTCACACAGAAGTTGATTTAAAATTCTCGCTGTTGTTAAAAGACAGGAATAATGGCAATACTATCAAGTATCCGATTATCATAACTATATTTAGAGATATTAATTTACTAATAATTAAATTCTGCTCAGTTTCTGAAGACTTTTATGAAAGTGAATTTTATATAAAAACAAATAATGATGTTAAGCACTGGATTATTAATAAACTGGATGCACAACTTGAAGAATTTGATTCCATGAAATCTTTTGAAAAACTTTATTATTCCATTCGTAATGAACCAGATAAGCATGAAAATGAGAGTATACACAGTATTCTGCGCGATGATGAGATGAATGGTAGAAGTTACTTTAGAGCATCTAGCATTGAAATGTTACCTTTTATAGATGATTTGTTGAAGCTATCAAAAACATTTGAAAATGAAAATGATAAGAGAAAAGTTGAAGATTATATTAATAGGTATGAGAGTGAATCAATCACAAAAAGTATAGCAATTAAGTGGAAAAACAAATTTAAAAGCTCTAGTGGTAAAGTTAATAGTAGACTTGGAAGCATAACCGTAAATTTAAGTAAGGTCTTCAGCCTAGATATAGAAGATAAACTTAAATATGAGTTTATACTCCACCACGTTCATCAAAAAGAGGGAATAAATAGGGAGAGGATTAATTATGTTGTCAAGTATATTTCAAATTATTCTACCAAGTCTAAAAAGTAAACTTGGTATATCAGAAGTTACATTGTTAAAAGTTCTCGAATACATTCAGAACAAACCACTAAACAGTTATATTTTTATAGAGAAATTAGAAGAACAGTTTGGTCTTACACTTAGTGAAAGCGCAAAATTATTAACATTACTTGAAAAAGAAAGCATTATAAAACAAGTTTATAAACTTTATTGTACTAGATGCCAAGATTTTAGTTCAGAGGTTTTTGAGGATATCAATGAATTGGAGGAACAAGAGGTATGTGAAGTTTGTGGCAAGGAACTTTATGATAAAGATAATCCCTATAAGTATGTAGTCATTTACTTTAGAGTGATAAAAAATGAATAATGGCATATATTTTGATAAATTCAATAGTAGCCTACCTAGTGATTTCCAACAAATTTGCCACCTTGAATTAAATCGCGATACAAAAAAAGATATAGCTAATATTATTAAGAAAATAGAGGAAGATGCCTTAAATAGTTATGAAAAAGGAAAAATACTTGAGGACTTAATCGAAAAAATCTTGCTAGGAACTAGGATATTCAAGTGTATTAAAAACAAACATACCCAGAGTAATGAATTTGATATCTTGGTTTATTTAAATGTAAATGGAAGGATCCTGAGGAGTCGAAATATTATTCCAGAATGGATACCTAATTTATTTCTAATTGAATGTAAAAACCATAAAGAGCCTGTCGAAGTTGGACTAGTAGGAAAATTTTATTCACTAATGGATGTATCGAAAATTAATCTAGGAATCTTTATTTCAAGAGTTGGTATTAGTGGAAGAGGAAATGCTCATTGGGCTGATGCAGCTGCCTTTGTTAACAAAATTAACCTAAAATATTCAGAAAGTAAACCACCTAGGATTCTTTTAGACCTAGACTTAAATGAGATAAAATTGGTTTTAGAAGACGACACTAATATAATTGAAATATTCGAAAATAAAAAAACCCAAATTGATATGGATATTAACAGTGGTATATTAGAATGGAAAAAGCCTCATGAAAATGAAGGAAAGCTTAACATACAACCTTAAAGTTCAAAAGTTAGTTAATTAGATACAATGTTGAATTTACCCCCCTACTTGTAAAAATATACATGACATGTGATAAAATTAATCCCCTCTATTTATAACTAACTGTATTCCCTTTCCATAATTATCACCTTATTCATAAAAAAGTTCACGCCCTCTTAATAACTAAATATACTTCTCTCTACTTACAACGATAAGTCGTATCTTATCAGCAGAAAAGATATTATTGATATAACAAATAGATCACTTCCTCTTGCCCTGAGCACAGATGATGGAGGAAATTATAAAGCAATATTTGCACAAAATAAATACAACTAAAATTGACGATATTCATCTTACAGAATTTATTATGGATCAAATATAATAGAACACGAGTTAACAAAGCTATGCATATGCCTTCTACTTTATGATACGCATGGTTTAGTTAAGTTATTATTTTAAGAGTTATCTAAGAAAAGCTAAACAAATCCCACAATCTCTTATTTAACAGTAAAAACCACGCTATTTTTAGCGTGGTTTTTACTTGGTTTACCTGATATACTTACTCCCCCGTTTTACCCATCAAGATAAAGTCTTTAGTAAACCTTAATTCACTATTTGTCTCCATAAAAACCCACGATACTTTTCGTCTGTCCCTTCGTGGCACCAGAGGGATAGTTTGCGGAGTGTTGGAGATCACCACCCTCACATTAACTCCAAAGCTCTTATGCTCTGCACTAAATACATTATATCATATCACCTATTAGATTCCACATTATATTATTTTGAATATATTAATCTTTCCTCTAATCGTGATTGTAAAACAGATACCTTATCCCTAGCATTTTCTATTAATATCATATCTTCATCAGCACTTAATTGTGCTTTATCTATCATGCCTTGTTCTATTTCATCTTTTAGTGACTCTTCAAAACACTCCTGTTCTTTCAGTGTCTCAAATGGCTCATAAATTATATTATTCAAATTAATTCCTCCCTATTATATCCCTAAAATAATCTTTATCTTTGCCTTTTCTCATGCTTAATAATCTTCTTTGAAAATACTATACTACCAATTAAAATTAGAGCTAAACCTATTGAAATTAATACTCTAAAATCTATAGTGCTTCCTGTCTGTGGAAGTTTATTCTTCTGCTTATCTGCTACTATTTCTCCAGTTGGAACAACCACGAAGTCTACTATCCTCCTATTACTATCCTGGGTTAGACTTAAGTCCTGCGATGGAGTACCATTACCATCAATAACCTTAGTAGTTGGCTTATTATTTTCATCTATACTAACAGAAATCCTAATCTCTTTTATAGATTTATAATTTACGTCTGATATTCTTATTACATGATTACCTAGTTCCACATTAGTAAATTTGTAGTGTCCATTTTCATCAGTTAGCGTATATATTGGATTGCTATGTAATTCAATTCTAATTCCCTTAATAGGCTTTCCATTAACATCTGTTACAGTACCCTCAACAGTTCCAGTAACCTTTTTATAATTAAATACTATTGTTTTTGATGGCTGTTCTTCATTTAATACCACTGTCTTCATTGGAATATCATTTAATGTGTATCCAGGGAAGTTCTTTGATTGCTCGGCATAAGCCATTAGCTTTAAGTTACCCTTAACCTCTTCAGGAGCTATTAAATTCCCATCTTGGTCTTTATATTGTACAATAATCGTGCCTAATATAATCTTTTTATAAGAGAATATAACAGTCTGGTCTTTGTTATCTTGTGATAAGTTAACAATTTTCATAGAGTTGTCTTTTAAAACATATCCATTTATACTCTTTGCAAATTCTACATAAGAACCTAATTCTAAATTATTGTCTACTAAAGGTGCTTGAATATCAACTCCATTTTCATCCTGATACTTTACTATTATGCTACCTTTAATTGTTGGATTTAAAATTTCATTCTTCTTATAATAGAATACTATTGTTTGGTTTGGAGTGCATTCTGTTAACGTTACTGTCTTGGTAAAGCTATCATCTAGGGTATATCCATCAAAGCTCTTGCTTTGTATTGTATACGTCCCTAAGTCCAAAAAAGACTTTACCTCTTGATCTAATAAATTACCCTCATGGTCTTTATATTGAACCGTATATGAACCTTTTATAACTGGTGGTTGTACAATGTCCTTCTTATAGATGAAAATAATAGTCTTATTTGGGCTATTGTCCGTAAGATATACGCTTTTTGTACTGCTGTCGTTAAGTGTATATCCTTGGATACTCTTTGCACTCCTAGTATACGTACCCATGCTTAATTTATTTGTTATATCCGGAGTTATTATATCAACGCCGCTTTCATCTTGGTACTTTACTGTTATGCTGCCTAAAATCTTCTTATAAGTAAATATTACAGTTTGATTTAGATTATCTGCAGTAAGTGTTATGCTCTTACTGGTACTATCATCAAGAAAAAATCCTGATATCGTCTTTGCATTCTCTGTATAGTTGCCTAAGTCTAGATTATTAATTACATCAGGTGTTGATATATCATTATTATCTTCATCCTTATATCTAACTGTTATACTGCCCTTTAGCTGAGGAGCATTAACCTTTACACTGAATTTAGTTGTAGTAAACTCACTATTAATACCTTTATATGTAGCTGTAATTTCAACAGTTCCAGCACTAACACCAGTAACATATGGAACACCTCCAACGGTTACCCCTGAGGTTGCAATGCTTTTATCACTTGATTGTACCCCTATATCCTCGCCAGGTATCCCATTCCACAAAGTCCATGATACCCCATCGTTACTTTGTAGCACATAAATTGGAATGTTAATTGTTTCTCCTGTATTAACAGTAAAGCTCTGCTTACCATTAGGGTCTAAAGCGATTTTGTTTTGTTCATTTACATAGCTTTTAACATTTAATTCGTCAAGTATAGTTTTATTATCCCCCGAAAAAGTATTTATAAAGTTATCTCGTAAATCAACTTGTTGGTCTTGAAGATGTGTAAGCCCTGCTAATGGTGAAACGTCCGTTATATAATTTCCTTGCAGATATATGCTTTGTAGATTGTGAAGGTTTGATAATACGGATATGTCTTTAACTTGAGAGCCTTGAACATTAAGCATTTGTAAATTTGTCATTGAATCTATTGGACTAAGGTCTGATATGTTCGTATTTCCAACGTGTAATTGAGTTAATTTAGTGAGTACCTTTAAATCCTTTAAGTTGTCATCATTAAGTTTATGATTAGCTCCTAGACTCAAATTGCGCATATCTAAACTCCCTAATAATGGTTTAACATTTGATATATCATTATCCGAAAGGTCTACATCTTCAAGTTTTGTAAGTCCTGTCAGTGGAGTAATATCAGTTATTCCATTATGGGGTAAATCAATTCTTTTAAGTTCTTTCAAGTTATTCATAAAGCTCAAGTCACTTATATTATCTAATGGAGCATAAATGGTTTGTAGCTTTGTAAGTGATGCCATCGCACTGTAATTTGTAAATTCCCTATTAGTCGGTAGAACTAAATAGTTTAGATTTACAAGGTTTCCTAAAGGACTCAAATCATTAATTGGATTACCTCCAATTTCTAGCTCTGTAAGCTTTGTAAGTGATGCCAATGGGGTAATATTCGTTATTTTATTAGAGTATAGTTCTAATCTCGTTATATTAGTTGCATATTGTATTCCTGTTAAATCAACTATATTCTTTTCTCCTAATGCTAATGAACCAGTTAAGCTCCTCATATCATCATCAGTAATAGCATTTGAAGGCTTTCCGATAATTAAACTTAATGCATTTGCTAGGTTACTGTCTGGGAAACTAATAACCGTAGCAGCTCTGGCAATATTGACTGGAAATAAAGAAACCAAAATAAATATAGCAACAATACTTAATAATATCCTTTTCATATAAATCCTCCTAATTTGTGCCCCCTGGGGACACTTTTTATAGTTGTCCACTAAGTTTATCCTCTGTTATAATAAATGTGTGTTATAAAATGTGTTATATAGTATCACAAGGTCGCAACTTGTGATACTTGGGCTTCTACTTAAGAAGCCCTTTTTCTATAGTCCATAGGTATCTATAAGTTTCTTATATTTTGGTGTTTCATAGGCGAGTAACTTGTCCACTTCAATTGGTTCTCTTAATCCAAATACAATGGACTTTTTATCTACCTTAAGTTGTCCAAACCGCTCAGGTTTTATAACCTTTTCTTCAACCAAGCTATCTGTGTTTCCTTTAGTCATTCCTAGCAATCCACCGTTATTGTAGCTCTTCTGCCACACCTTATGAGTACCTGATAAATCACTAAAATATTTTTGGGTATCAAAATCTCCTACACCTAGTATTACCTTGTAAGATGTATTATCAATAACTATCTTTCTTATTTCCTTACCGTAATGTCTATCTAAGTCTGATAATGATTGAACAATAGGCACTATATGGACATTTCTACTTCTTAAAGTACCCATAGCTTCAGCCAATCCTTCAACTTTTCCTAGACGTGGCAGCTCGTCAAGTAACATTAATATTGATGGCTGTTGGTGGTCTTTTCTCTTTGTTAGATACCTAAATGTCTGAGAAATCATGCTTGCAATTAATCCTTTATACTGCCCTATCATGCTTTCATGAATTCTTAAGTAAATTGTAGCCCCTTCTTCCAATACTGCTGGTGTCCAACTTGTTTTCCTTGTAGCATTTCTAATTTTCTCATCACTTGCAAAGGTTAATATGTATGTTCTAAGTGTTGAAAAAACACCTGTTAATGTATTTTCAGCTATGCCATTGGCAGCACTACATAATAACTTAACCCTATTATCTTCGCTATTAAACAACTCTTCTATCAACTGGTTAGGCTCTGTAACTAATATTCTTTCACAAATGTCTCCAAATGCTTGATTTTTATTAATACCATCCAGTATTGCAGAAGCAAAGACTCCTTGTGCACACTGACTCCAAAATGGGTCTTTTTCCTGCGTGGGTATTATATTTCTTGCTAGTTCTGTAGCTCCATCTATCTCCTTAATTTGCTCCAGTGGGTCATAGCAATCGCAATTAGGGTCATCAGGATCAAAGACATAAACCTTGCTACCTATAACTTTTTCTCTATAGCCTGCTGTAAAGGAATGAAGCTCTCCTTTTATGTCGATAACTATAGCTGCACCTTTCCAGGTGAGCAATGTTGGTAATGATACTGATTGAGTTTTGGCAGTACCCTGTCCCCCTAT
The DNA here is from genome assembly GCA_030706015.1 of Bacillota bacterium. Lineage (GTDB taxonomy): Bacteria > Bacillota > Clostridia > Clostridiales > Clostridiaceae > JAUZPI01. The sequence goes on along the minus strand of JAUZPI010000066.1, from coordinate 16,552 downwards.
TACTATTACGTGCCCTTCCTCTGTTTCAGGCATAGAGTATACTGTTGAGCCTTTCTTTCCAAATATGATACCTTCTGCTTCCTTTACAAAAGGATTAACGCTATTGAGGATATTACCATTATTGCTAGTCTTAAAGACCAGATATATTAAGTAAATGGTGGCAATGAGCCATGCCCATCCTACTAAAATTGATATGCACTTATTACCTGCTATCTTAGTGATTGCGTTCATTAACATATTCCCTGTAATTAATATACCTAAGCCCTTTATTATTTTATTAATCAAAGTATTATCTTTTAACTTGTCTGCTATTAACGTCTTATAAACCGCTATTATATATCCACCTATTATTAAATACTCTAAGGCATCCCTCATAACATAATTCTTTGTTATCATGTTGATTATAGAATCTGAGATAGCAATTACTAGGATAAATAGCACCACTGCTTTAAGCATTGTAATTACTAGCCCTGATGGTTTCTTTGGAGTTTTTCTTTGCATATTATCGCCTACCTTTCCAATTGAGCTGTCTTAGTCTTTGAGGTCTTAACATCATTACTTGGTGTCAATTGATTCTTGGATTTTTGTTCAACTTGATTTGACAATTTTTCTTCGCTTTTATATTCTTTTAGTTCTTCCTTATACCTAGAATTTTCAGTATCTATAACCCTTTTAACGGAGCTTTCTCTTTTTAAAACTTCCTCCTTAAGCTTATTAAAGTCCTGCTTAGTATTAATACCATTTTCCTTTAGTATCTGTTTTGGATTCTCAATTTCCTTTTTGATATCTTTTATCGTCTGGTTTCTTTCAATATTTCCTCTTATATCAAATAGCTTATTCTGGCTCTTTATGTTCTCTATTTTCATTTCAGCCTTATCAATATAATTCATGGCTTTTTCAGAACGTTTTAATGCAACCTGCTCTTTAGTTTCTCCTTTGACAACACTTACTAGCTCTGCCTGGTGAGCCTCTATACTTCTTTTACTTTCTCCATAAACTTTAACACCTGACATTCGTTGTTCATAACCTAACCTTAAATTACACTCATTAGCCATACTTAGTAAATCATTATATTGCTGATAGGTATTATTCAACTGCTTAATATCCCTCTCGGTTATCCTATTTATGGATTCTAAATTCTTATAAAGTTCCTTATCTGTCTTCCTAGCATTATCAAGCTCTTTTCTAATATCAACTTCTTTAAACTCCTGGTTAATATATTTGTTTTCTTTTCCTTGACTTGGATTTTTACTAATATCAATCTTATTTTCATTAATATTTTTAATTGTATTAAGCGAAGATTTAGTATCCTCTACTAATCGACTTGTAGATTTATGAAGGCTATATGCCATATCTTCAACTAGTTTATTTGCAGATTTATGAAGACTTGTTGTTATATCTTCTATTGTGTGATTTGTTATTTTCACAAAATCATATATTAATCCGATTGGTTCTTTTTTATTAGCACTTTCCTTTTTAGCCTTAAGTCTTTGTTCCTCTGATAAATTTCTCATATACTGATCAAGTTCATTTGTGATAGATTCAGGATATCTTGTTTGCTCAATATTATTATTAAGCTCCTTCTTGTCCCTATACTTATCAGCTTCCTTAAGCTTTTTGTAATGTTCATCAATTTCTAAGTTAATACGCTTCTCCATAAGTACCCTCCTAAATTGTGCCCCCAGGGGACACCTTTTTATCCTTTTTTACTGGTATAAATAAATATTATTATGTTTTATCAACTCCTTTCCGCTAAACTTTATATTGAAGTAATACTTTTATAATGCTTGATATTACATTTGTATTACTTTAATAACCTTAGAAAATTATCTTTCAAGTCCTAAATCCTTTTTCTGTTCTACCTTTTTAGAAGTATCACTGCTATTATTCCTAACAAACTTATTATTGCTGTTGGAAATGCTCCTATCATCGTTATTGTTACTTTGTCCGTTAGTGTTAGCTTTAGTTCCTCTTGTTTCGGTAGATTCCTGTAAACCTCTTGTTGTACCTCTCTGGCTAAGTGCTTCGTGAACTTGTCCATCTGTTGTATTTGCTCTGTCACCATATCCTTGTAACTGTTCGCCAAGCTTTCTTGATTCTCTAGTACTTGTTGTTGAAGTTCCATTATATTCTCCACCAATGTTATACTCTCTTTGTATTGCTCCTTGCTTTGAGAGTTCTGTGTATAAATCTGCTCCAGTAGGCTTTGAAAGACCATTCTCTGCTCCACTAAATTTCTGCTTACTTCCTTCAATAGCTCTGTTGGCTGCACCTGCGATAATTCCTGAATCTGTTGCTCTTGTAACTCCTGATACTTTTCTTTCTGCTCCTCTGTCATGTTGCTCTCTAGTAGCTTGTTTAAATCCATTTTCCATAACCTCCTTTAATAACTTTTCATCATGTAACTTATTGTCTCTTACCTTCCTACCATCAGGTGTTGTATAAGTTATATACCTTCTGCTATCACTCCAATTTACCTTATAACCTTTGCTTTCCATATCTTTAATGAAGTCCTCTTTAGTTTTACTTCTTAATTGGCTTTGTTTTATATCTATTATTACTTGACCTTTCCACCAGTGAATATCCTTATTAATAGCAGCTCTGTACTCATTACTGGACATTCCCTTAACTTTTACTGAGTTCTTATCCTTATTAATTTTTTTCTTATTTTCTATAACACTTAAATTTTCTCTTTCACAAATCTTGTCACTTTCTTTTTTGATTTTATAAGCTCCATTTTCAACTTGATACTTCTTCCCATCCTTATAGTTCACTGAGTTAATTACAATATGGTTGTGTATATGTTCCTTATCTATATGGGTTACCACTAAACATTCATGATATGTGGCTATCCTATTAGCTAACTCTGTTCCTATTTCATGAGCCTTCTTTGGATCTACCTCACCAGGCTTAAAGCTCTGTATTACATGAAAATATTGAATACCATCCTTTTTGCCATAATAAGTTTTTGTGTAATTCATTTCATTCCTTACATTTTCAGTACTACAGTTAACACCTGAAATTAGTTCCTCATTAGTCTTCTTTGGATTGGTAACATATTTCACTATTTTATTCACCTGACTTTTTGAGCTAAGACATTTAATACTTGCCATAATGTATTCAGCTCCTTTTGAGCCTTTTGTAAATCTTTATTAAAATCAAAGATACTCCCACTGTTTAAAACCTTAGCAATCTGATTAAGATTGACACCTATTTTTTTTATCTGAGTAATTAATTCATCTAATCCTTCAATTACTACAACCTCTTTCCTTATGGAAATAATCCTCAAAAAATCGCTTTGGTTTAATTTAGACTTTTTCACATTTTCCTTTAATTTAATCAGCTCTTCATCTGACACATAAAACTTAATTTGATGATTCTTAGAACGTGTCATAACCAACCTCTCTTCTTTATTTTCACAATAATAGAAGCGTTAGCTTCTGTAACTAAATTGAATAATATTCAATTTAGTACTAAAGGGGTTCAGGGGAATTGCCCCTGACAAGCAGTAAATGAGTACTCATTTACGAAGCTTGCCTATCTATCTTCCGAATCATACTTTTTAGTATAATCCTTTTACTTTTTATATTTCGCTCCAGTAAGCTAGGATTTTGTTAAAGCAAAATCCGTTTTTATAGGAAGATGGATAGGGAATAATCTTAATCATAAAATAAGTTTTTAATTATAAGAATTTCTCATAGCCGATATTTTAAGCAAAACTTCTATTATTAAAATTACTGATAATACAAAAACAAAAACTTGTAAATCGCTACTATACTTAACCTTATCTAAATAGTCCGTAAAAAGTTCAGGCACTTGGATATTATAGCTAATATTAATTCCTGGAATACTATGTACCTTATTATTAACCAATAACAAAAGTTGTCCTAATTGTTCCTGAATCACTTGCAACATTAGATATAAACCAATAAGCATAATTGCTCCTGCAATGATTATTTTTTTAGCTAACCTTATCACTTTAAACACTCCTTTTCCCTTAAATAATCAGATACAATATTTCTCAATAATTGACTTTCTGTTGTTCCTTGCTGCTCAGCACAATTTTTAAAAGTTGATTTAAAAGTCGGATTTACTTTTGCTTTAATTTCGTCAGTTAATGTTTTTGCTTTTCTTTTCAAGCTTAATCACCTACCCTAGTTCTTACTTTCATTCCATTAAACAACCTTGGATTTCCAAAACCATAAAAGTAATATCCATTACTATACTCAACTCTTGAACAATACCACCCTTCATCTATTTTTAAATCTCGGCTACCTTGCAAATATACCTCAATAGAGCTTCCGCAACCTAAAGGATATGAAGTTCCTCCAGAGTAATACGCTATTTTAAATTTGCCATTAGAATCTTGGATTAGGTATCCTTCCTTAGTTGGTTTAGAGAAATAATTTATTGCTCTCTTAGCATCATTCAATTTTTCTGCTACTTCATAAATTGAGTGCCTAATTTCACTTTCCTCCATAGTTTCATTCTCAAAACAAGGAAGCCTATCCAAAAGATTATCTAGTTTCTCTGCAAGCAAACTAATTTGTCCTAAGTATTTTGTATATAACTCACTTCTAACCATAATTTTCACCTCATCACTTTCTAAACTATTAACTTTTAGTTAGTCACTTATCCATTCATTTATTAACATGGAAATCATTCTATCTTCCTCAACCTGAAAATCACTGCACTTTTTAGCAAACTTAATGTATGTGGAATTATCTAATATTACAGATATACACTTACCTGACTTATTATTTTTAGGCCTTACCTTATTTTGAGAACGCTCTATATTAGTCTGATCTGCTTTTGGCACTGTTTGTTCTCCCCGTAAGTAACTCTCAGCTTCTTCTCTTGTAGTAAAACTCTTAAATACACTTTTGCACCCCTGGGTAAGCTCTTCGCACTCCTTCCATGATTCAACAATTAAGTTACTTTTTCTGCCTTCCTTTATTGCATAATATTTTTTTAACTTTTTCTTTTTCATCATCAGTCTCCAATCTTTTGAAGTTATAGTTGTATCTCAAATCAGATTTAACAATCTGATTATTGGTGATTAAATCAGTATATCCTGCTACTCCCATCCTAGTAATTGCTTTTCAAGTTCAGCGAAATTATATTCTCTTTGTGGGTAGTTATTGAAATTATCCTTGTGTTGAACCCCCTTTGGCTTTTGAAATTCCCCTGGCTTGACCATTTTCTTCAACCATGCAACGATATTTTTAACATTCTGTGTTTTTGAAAAGTTATAAACATCAACTATATGTTGCAAGTCACCATTTGCATTAATATATATATCACTTACTTGTTCATCCGTTAAATTTAGATCTTTTAATAATTTTTTTAGTACTTTTATTTCATCAGGGACAACAACAGTTGTTGTATCTAATTCTTGTTCTATATCTTGTTCTATATCTTGTTCTTGTTCTATTGCGTTACTCTGCGTTACAGTAACGTTACTAGTAACGTTACCTTCATTTAGCTCAGCTATTTTCTTTTTATTTCTAAATTTTGATTGTCTCTGTCTATTCTGCTGTTTTATCTTATCTAGCCCCTCAACATTTTGATGCTTATTCCAATTTGTCACCTCCAAGAAACTGGATTCTATCTTAATCATTCCAAAACCAGCCAATGTATTTAAAGCTAATCTAATAGAATTGATTGGTCTATTGAATATGGTTGACAGCATCTCCTCACTATATGGGATGTTTTCAGTTAAAAATATAAATCCACTTGCGTTTGTTTTTCCTGCTTGGACAAGCAGCCGTATCCATATGTAGTGAATTGTATCTCTTTCAGGCATAGCATCAATAAGCTTAATTTTTTCATCCTCAAACATATTGGTGGTTATTTTTATCCACTTTACTTCCGCCATAAGCTTCTTCCTCTCTTTACTCAACCCCTAATTCCAAATCTAAGTGACCCTCTAAAAAACAATTAAGAGCCTTTTCTGAAATTAAATATCTCTTACCTACCTTTATTGCTTTAAGCCTTCCCAAAGCGATAGCCCTGTATAAGCTTGTTCTAGTTACTCCTTTAGGTCCCAATATCTCTTCTAATTCATCTATGTTGTAAATAGTTGATACCATCCTCTTACCCTCCTTTTTCACAATCTTCTTCTAGTCTTCAAAAAAAAGCTCCTGAACTGGTACCTGCAAAACCTTTGATATTTTTTTCATTAGCTCGACACTTGGATTCTTAGCCTTCCCCCTTTCTAATGCTGATAGGTAGTACCTTGAGATTCCTAATTCTAAAGCTAATTCCCCTTGTTTAAACCCCCTTTCTATTCTCCTTATTTTTAACTTCAAACCCATAAACTCACCTCACTTGTACATTCGTGCAACTTATATTTAGATTTTATTACACATTTGTGTATGTTGTCAACACATTTGTTTCACAATTGTACAATTTTTTATTTTTAGTTTATAATATTTACTTGAGGTGATTAATTTTATGAGTGCTATAGGTAACAGAATAAAGGAACTTAGGTTACAGCGATCATTAACTCAAAAAGAGCTTTCTACACTCTCTGGAGTTTCATTATCTGCAATTGTTAAATATGAGCGTGGCGATAGAACCCCCAATATTGAAATGCTTACAAAGATATCTGGAGTTCTTAATGTTTCACCAATAGAATTTTTATCTAGTAATTATAATTCTGAAACAGATATGGATGAAAGAGATAGTGAAGTTAAGGTTATGTTGGAGACCTCAGACAATCCATTAGCTATCTTTTTAATGCTAAAAAACTTTAAGTGTTTTGATGATTTAAATATATCTTTTTTATCTCAAGAAGACTTGCTTATAGTCTCTCAAATAATTTCTAGTAATATAGTTTCAACAATTAAGTCTTTTAAGGACAGGTATAAAAAAGAACTCATGGATAAATTTCAGAGTTGTCTTTCATCAAGTGATGATAATTCACAATCAATACAGAAAGGTAGTACTAAGTTAGATACAAGCAATCATGAGACTTCAAATCCTTTCAGTAAAATTAAAGCGCTAAAAAAACAAATCAAGGAAATGAAGAAAAACAATCCAGAACTAACTCAAGATCTAGCGGAAGTTTCAGAGTACAATCAAGCACTTGAACAAGAAATAGAAATGCTAGAAAGAGAGGTTCAAATGTTAGAAGAAGAAAAAACTAATCTTTTAAGTAATTATTTAAAAGAACATTAATCTTTAATCGTCAGATATTGCATACGAAGAAGGTTAGCAATATACTAAGACAGTTAAAATTTATTAGAATAAGTAGGTGTATATATGTCTGTAACCTTAAGAGAATACTATTCTAAAAGGCTTAAAAAGAAAACCTTTGGATATGAAGTTGAGATTATAACTCAACAAAAAAGAATTAGAGAAGCTAAGAGAGGATTTTTAACAAAAACCTCTGCTCGTGAAGAAGGCGAAAGAAGAGAGCTAGAACTTAAGAAAAAGGCTCAACAAGGATATGATATCTCGGATGTTATAAATAAAGACAAAACCAAAATAACGGTCAAAGAACTATTAGAGCTATGGTTAGCTACAAAGAAAACAAATATCACTAATAAAACATACTTATATTATGAAAACTGTATAGGCATGATAAATAAAGACTTTGATAAAATAAAGGCATTTAAACTTAAGTCTGAGAGTATAGAACTTGCATTAAATAAGATTATTGAAAGTGGTTTAAGCAGCTCCACTGCAAGCCATTATTATACGGTTTTAAACACAGCCTATAATTGGGCTGTTAATAGAGGATATGTACCAAAGAATCCTTTAGCAGTAGTAAAAAAACCTAAGAGAACAAAGTCTGAAATGAAAGTCTATAATGAAGAGCAATTAAATAAACTTCTTGAAGCCATTAAATGTATGACTATTTATATTCCAGTAATGTTGGCTGCAACTACAGGTATGAGATTAGGTGAGGTTTGTGGTCTTAAATGGAGCAACGTTGATTTAGATAATGGTTATCTCCAAATAAAAGAGCAGCTACAGGAGGTAGATGATAAACTTCAACTTATACCTCTTAAAACTGCAAGTAGTAAAAGAAAAATACTTTTATTGGATTATACTATAAATGCACTTAAAGAGCTAAAGAATAAGCAAGAAGCAAATAAAGCATATCTAGGTGATAATTATAATAAAGAAGGCTTTGTCGTATGTCAAAATAATGGTGATCCTTATCAACCTTCTTATATTAGCAGAAACTATAAAAGGGTAATGAAGGAATATAAGCATAAGGTTATTATAAATGATGAACATAAAGAATTAAGTCTATATGAACTTTTAGATATCCCTCTGATAAGATTTCATGATTTAAGGCATACACACGCTACCTTACTATTAAAAGCTAATATACACCCTAAGATTGTTGCAGATAGGCTTGGTCATAGTGATATTAAACTAACCCTAGGAACATACTCTCACATACTTCCAGATATGCAACAGCAGGCAGTAGCTGAACTAAATAAAATGATTAAGAAGTAAGCTCCTTAGTTTTAGGAGTTTTTTCTTTTTCTTCTGCTAATATTATTTTCATTTTACATCTCAATCCCCGTCATTTTCCCCCGTCAAATAAAAAAATCAGGGTTTACATTTCTGTAAAGCCCTGATTTTGCTTGGTGCGTCAGAGAGGATTCGAACCCCCGACCAACTGGTTCGTAGCCAGCTACTCTATCCAACTGAGCTACTGACGCATAATGTATTCAATTTTTAACCACATACATTTTAACATATAATTGTGGAAAATGCAAATGTTATGGAAATAAAAAAACATCTAGCTATACCCTAGATGCTTCTTTGGCGGAAGGAATGGGATTCGAACCCATGCTAGAGTTGCCCCTACTAACAGTTTAGCAAACTGCCCTCTTCAGCCACTTGAGTATCCCTCCAAAATAAAATGGCGGAAAGATAGGGATTCGAACCCTAGGTGCGGTTGCCCGCACGCCGGTTTTCAAGACCGGTGCCTTAAACCAACTCGACCATCTTTCCACGTCTCACTGACATGTATTATTATATCAACCAACATATCATATGTCAACAACTTTTTTCATCTTTTTTAATAATTTTTTAAAATCATTTATTATAAGACTTTTGCCGACTTTTATGCTGTGTTTATAACTCCATGTCCTCAGCACATTATACATTTTATTAGATTTTCACGAATAAATCAACAAGTAAATTGTTCAATTAAAACTTCTTTTTACTTTTTACTTATTATTTATTACCTATTACCTATTACTTCTTACTTCTTAAGCATTACTTATTATGCTTAATCACCTCTAATATTATTCATGTAATTTTTCACTATTAAGATTGTGCTTAAAAATAAGTAAACCGCAAGCCCTGCTAATGCAGCGAACTTGCGGTTTATTATTATTTCTCTATTTTTTCTCTTCCACCCATATATGGTCTTAAAACTTCTGGTATAGTTACTGTTCCATCTTCATTTTGGAAGTTTTCAAGTATAGCAGCAACTGTTCTGCCAACCGCTACGCCAGAACCATTTAATGTGTGAATATATTGAGGTTTTGCCTTTGGATCTTCTTTATATTTTATATTAGCACGTCTTGCTTGGAAGTCTTCAAAATTACTACAGCTTGATATTTCTACATATTTATTGTAGCTTGGCATCCATACTTCTATATCGTATTTTAAAGCTGCAGTGAAACCTAAATCACCCTTGCATATTCTAACTACTCTATAAGGTAAGCCTAAGCCTTCAAGTACTGCTTCAGCATCACGTGTTAATTTTTCAAGTTCATCATAAGATTGCTCTGGTTTAGCAAACTTAACAAGCTCAACTTTGTTAAATTGATGCTGTCTTACTAGTCCTCTAGTATCTCTACCAGCGGAACCTGCCTCTGATCTAAAACATGCACTAAAGGCAACATGTTTAACAGGAAGCTCTTCCCCCTTGAATATTTCATCTCTATATAAATTAGTAACTGGTACCTCAGCAGTAGGAATTAAGAAGTATCCATTATCTACTTTGAACGCATCTTCTTCAAACTTTGGAAGCTGACCTGTACCTGTCATACTAGTCCTATTAACCATGTATGGCGGTAATATTTCAGTATAACCATGCTTATCAACATGAGTATCAAGGAAATATGATATAACAGCTCTTTCAAGTCTTGCTCCTAATCCTTTATATACAGTAAATCTTGAACCAGTAATCTTACCTGCTCTTTCAAAATCTAATAACTCTAGGTTTGTTCCTACATCCCAGTGAGCCTTTGCTTCAAAATCAAACTTTCTTGGCTCTCCACATTTTCTAAGCTCTACATTATCTTCATCTGATTTTCCTTCTGGTACATTGGGATTTGGTATATTAGGTATTCTTAACATTAAGAATTCTATTTCTTCATCAACCTTGCTAACTTCTCCGTCATGTGCCTTTATTTCATCTGACAGCTTTTTCATGTCTGCCATTAATTCATCAGTGCTTTCACCAGCTCTTTTTAATTTTGCTATATCTGCTGATGCTACATTTCTTTTATTTTTTAAGTTTTCAACTTCAACTAGAATTTGTCTTCTCTTTTCATCTAATTCAACTATTCTATCTATAATGGATGTATCAAAATCCTCACCCCTATTTGATAGGGCATTCTTAATTTCTTCTGGATTATTTCTTATTCTTTTTAAATCTAACATAACATCTGCTTATCAATCAAATATAACTAAATAATATATGATTAATAAATCCTCCTTCCACAGTCGTAATTTAATAATATAAAAATGTCGTAATTTAAATAATATACAATTTAAGTATTCCTGTTATCTTGGATTAATATCAATAAAGCCTTGCGTTTACCATGATAGTTTATCATTTCTAAAATAAAAGTTCAATTATGGTTAACGAACTTCTTTAGTAAACCTTATAAACAAAAACACCTAGTATTTTCATTTATAAACCTACTATCAAATAGTATTGGCAAAACAGCCGTTTTTAATCAAATATACAGCTTTATACAATGTAAAAGGCTGTGCTTTAAAGAATTGTTTAAACTAAATAATTTAAAAACACAGCCTCTTAAATAGATCTAATTAATCATATAATAAATGTATGAACAATCCACTTCTTAACTTAGGTTCAAACCAAGTGGATTTAGGCGGCATAACTTCTCCCACATCTGCAATGTTCATAAGTTCACTTACAAATGTCGGATATAAAGCAAATGCTACAGCCATTCCTTCTTTTACTCTTTTTTCAAGCTCTTTTAATCCTCTTATTCCACCAACGAAATCTATTCTATCACTTACTCTTGGATCATCTATTCCCAATACAGGAGCTAACAGATTGTTTTGAAGTATAGATACATCTAAGCTTGCTACGTGATCTTCGCTGTCATAAGTTCCATCCTTAGCAACTAGCTTATACCACTTATCAGTTAAATACATACCGTATTCACCTTTATTTGCAGGCTTAAATTGTTCAGTACCTACTAATTCAACTTCAAACTTCTCAGAAACCTTTGCTAAAACCTCTTCTTCAGTTAGCCCATTTAAGTCCTTAACTACTCTGTTGTAGTCCATTATCTTTAATTGATTATCTGGGAATAATACTGATAAGAAGAAATTAAATTCTTCAGTGCCATCATAGTCAGGTTTTTGATCTCTTCTCATAAGACCAACCTTAACAGCAGAAGCAGTTCTATGATGTCCATCAGCAATATATAAGCTTTCAACCTTACTAAATAACAAGCATAATTTATTTACAATGTCTTCTTCTTCTATAACCCAAACAACGTGTGTTACACCGTCATCTTCAACAAAATCATATACAGGCTCTCTCTTTGTGTAAGCTGAAATTATTGCATCTATTTCATCCTCAGCTCTGTAAGTTAGAAATATAGGACCTGTATTTGCATCGCAATAATCAACGTGGTTTATCCTGTCTTTTTCTTTATCTGCTCTTGTGTATTCATGTTTCTTAATTACATTATTTATATAATCATCTATAGAAGTACATCCTACAACACCAGTTTGAACTTTTCCATTCATTATTTGTCTGTATATATATAATTGTGGTTTATCGTCTTGTACTAGTACTCCATCTTTAATCATATTATAAAGATTTTCCTTAGCTTTTTCATAAACCTTAGTATCATATATATTAATATTTTCATCTAAGTCTATTTCTGCTTTATCTACATGTAAAAATGAGTGTGGCTTGCCCTGTACCATTTCTCTTGCTTCATTACTATTCATAACGTCATAAGGAAGGGCTGCTACTTCTTGTGCTAAGTCTTCCCTAGGTCTTACTGCCTTAAAAGGTTTAAGTATTGCCATTTGTTTCACCCTAACTTCCATTTTATTTTAATAGGCTTTACTGTATTCAGTAGAACACAGTAAAGCCCTTAATTTGCTTCAGCTTTTAGAAGAATTTTTCGATTGTTTCTACTATTTCTTCACCTATTCTCTTTTGAGCTTCTACTGTTGATGCTCCAATGTGAGGAGTTACAGATACTCTTGGATGATTTACTAATGCTTCATTAGCTGTTGGTTCATCTTCGAATACGTCTAATGCAGCTCCTGCTATTTTACCACTGTTTAGAGCAGCTAAAAGAGCAGCTTCATCAACTATTCCGCCTCTTGAGCAGTTTATTACAAATGCTCCGTCTTTCATAGCATTTAATTCTTTTTCTCCTATAAGAGCTCCGTCTGCCTTGCTAAATGGTATGTGCATTGATACGAAGTCTGAAGTAGTTATTATTTCATTAAGGTCACAGAATTCAAATTCATCAAAACCTTCAGCTTTTCCACATATATCTGTGTACTTAACCTTCATGCCTAGAGCATGAGCTCTCTTAGCAACTTCTTTAGCTATTCTTCCGAATCCTACAAGACCGATAGTCTTTCCGAAGATTTCTACACCTTCATACTTTTTCTTTTCCCATTTTCCATCTCTCATTGTTACATTTGCAAGAGCAACAAATCTTGTTACTGCTAATATATGTCCTAATGTTAATTCTGCAACAGATATACTGCTAGCGTTTGGAGTATTTCTTACTGCAATACCTTTTTCTTCAGCATATTTTGCATCTATGTTGTCTATACCAACGCCGCCTCTTATTACAAGCTTTAATCTTCCTGCTTCTGCAGCTTCATCTATGATTGGTTGTCTAACTTTTGTTGCTGATCTAACAACAAGTACGTCAAAATCCTTTAATTGTTTTCCTAGTTCTTCTGCTGGATAAAACTGTTCTACTACCTCAAAACCTTTTGCTCTTAGTGCCTCAGCAGCTGCTTGTTCAATACCATCTGTAGCTAAAATTCTAATCATTTTTAAAAAACCCCCTATTTATTTTATTCCAAAAATTTATTGCATATAGAACAGTATAACGTTCCATAATAATTGGCATAAGAATAAACTAGAATAAAATTGCCCCTTGTAATTTATTCTTAAACAGTTAATATCTTACTAAAAATTGTAAACAAAAAGAGCCTTTTATCCCCTTAATGAAGGGACGAAAGACTCCGCGTTGCCACCCTAATTGATCATAAAATTATTATGATCCTCTCTTTTATAATAACGGTTTATACCGTATTGCTCATCGCAATCCCTCAGAGTTGGATTCACAATTTTGGAATTATCAGCTCCCACCAACCGCTGACTCTCTTAAATACCACTCTTGCTACTATTCTCCTCACAGGTTTATATGCAATTGTTGATTTTTATTATAAATATATTAGGGTAATATGTCAATATATATTTGTGTTATTTTTTTATTGCATAATTATACTAAAAAAATTATAAAAAAAATAATTATTTCTTATCTACTCTTTTCGTACAAATTATATCTATTCCGGTATTTAAGATATTATGACAAATAATATCGCCTACATTTATAGGAAGCCCCACATATATCCTGCCAAGAGCCTTAGAACATTCTAAAAATAAACTCTTATCCATGGGTTTATTGCTCTTTACTGGCACCACTCTCACCTTGCCGCCTTTTACTCTTACAACAGTAGTTAATATTTCTTTTTTCCCACTATCCTGCTGCTCATAATTACATTTTTTAAATTCATCCCTTATAATTTCATGTGCGTTAATTATACTTTTTTCATTCACCATATCCTTAATCAAAACCCATCACCTAAATCTCATTAAACTCTTTTATCCTACCTACTAGTATATTAGATCCCTTTGAATCATTTACTATATCATTAAAATTTTTATTAGTTTCTCTGGCAATTATAGATACAATCTTATTTAAACAATATGCTCCTTTACATTCACCTAACATTACTCCGGTTCTTCTCTTAATTCCCTCTACAGTACGTGCCCCTAAAGGTCTTCTTATAGCATCTATAATTTCACCCTCAGTTATTAACCTGCAGGCACATATAATTTTACCATAAGATTTATCCATTTTTATAAGTTGATTTCTCTCATCGTTTGATAAATCCCTGAATCTATAAAACTCTCTTCTTTTATCTATATAATGCTTTTTTAATGAGCATCGTACATTGCTAATAACAGTTTCGCAGACAATCTTGCTAATAGCTGGAGTCATAGTAACCTCTGCATAATGTTTTCCTTTTATCTTTATATATCCCTTATCTATATAACTATCATCTATAATAATTTTATCTTGGAAAAAAGGTGCCTTGTAATAATACATTATATCACTGTCTGAAATAGATCCTAAAATTGGTTTCATCTTATCAAGTAATTGTTCTAAGCTGGATTCACTTTTTTCAACTATAGAAACAACTGTTTTATCATCAACCGTAGGCATACACTGAATAATTTCCCCATTATCACCTGCAATAAAAACGATGTTTGAGAAAATATCATAATACCTCTTATCAATGATGAAGTAATTTGCAACTTCAGTAGGTACATCCTTACCAGCCGCTTCTTTCTTCTCTTCTAAACTGTAGTCTTTATCAGGTATTGTATTTACTACCATCTTACATGTAAATCTATTCTTATTCGTTATAATTCTAAATCCCTTATTTAATTTCTGTATATCTAAAACTGTTTCCTCTAATCTAAAATTAACACCATTATCAAAAGCAACTTCACCATAAGCTATAGCTAAGTCATATGGGCATAATACCCCCGTATTTGTGGAATATACCCCTTCAGCAGCTTTCATCTGAAGTCCTGGTTCTAAATCATACAAACCACTGCTTTCAACAAAACTTACATTACAGCCATAGTTATTGAACTTCTTATCCTTTAGCTCTTTCAAACATGCCATATATTTTTCGTTTGATGATACCAATAATGTATTTACCCTTTTAAACGGCACATTAAACTTTGTCGTAATTTCATCTATTAGGTTGTTACCTATATTCTCTAACTTGGCAGTAAGGCTATCACTGCATTCAATCCCATCAAAAGCCATTGAAGCATTTATCATAGCAACATCATTTGCTATATCATATTCCTTCTCAATAAGTGCTATATTTAGGCTGTATTTTGATAATTCATAAGCTATAGAACAACCTATTATGCCTCCCCCTAAAACAAGTACATCATAATCCAAAGACAATTCCCCCCTTAGTAGTGTATGTATACAATGGTACCGTTGGGCAGACTGTACAAAAATTGAGCATCTGCTTTGTCCACTCTAATGCATCCATGTGAAACAGGCTTACCTAGTTTGTCATGTTCAGATGTTATAGTATTGCCTTTATTATCAACTGGTACAGAATGTATTAAATAACTAGAAAAGAACTTTAGTGGATACATTACATTCTCATTATATTTTTTACTATAAAAATTCTTTGTCTCATGTCTCTTTATGGTAAATATACCGCTGGGAGTTTCAGTTTTATTATTACCCACAATTCCAGTAGAACACTTTATATTTGCTTTAATCAAAGACTTTCCTTCATAAACATTAATAAATTGCTTAGTTAAATTAACATCTATCATATATCTAGAATCATTTACTGCAATGCTAGTTAAAAGTGAGCTATCCTTCTTTATCCACCCCATATTTCCATCATCATCTTCACAATAGATGTATCCGTCCTTTTCATTATAAGCCACAACTTCATTATCTCTATCTAAACACTTTATGATTTTACTCTTATCATTGCTATCACTATACATTTTAGCACCATTTTCGTTAATATAGTATGTTTTTTTAAAAGATGTATTAGATGAAAAGACAGCTATACTGTCTTTTAGTTCATTCTGCATTTCTGCTTTAATCTTAGGAATCATAGCTTCCTTTAATTTATCCTCATCTAAAAGATAAGCTGATGCTGGTACTGATTTTGGGGATCTTTCATATGGTATGAATACAAAAAATGCCGGTAACACAATAAGTAGAATTGTAATAAGAACGCTTCGTAAAAAGTCAAAGACGGACTTAATTACCTTATTTCTATTCATATTTTAACCTCCAAATTTACACTTACCTAGTATTATTTACAAATTAGCTTTTATTTAATCAAAAGGGGCTGTCGCATTAGCATAAAAAATATGCTGAGGCGGCAGCCTCCTTTTAACGTTTTGTGGAAATTTGTATAGTGATTTAAGATACGATATACTCTATAAATAAAAAATTGCGCACTTTAATAAGCCCTAGCTGAT
>JAUZPI010000065.1 GCA_030706015.1 Bacillota bacterium | reverse complement strand
TATTGGTATAGCTTTAGAGGGAGGAACTGGAGGAGTTATGGTAAATGAGTCTATGGAAACCAGTATACCTGGAATATTTGCCTGCGGAAATGTAGTGAAAGTACATGGCTTAGTAGACTATGTAACTGAACAGGGGGGAATTGCAGGTAAGAGTGCGGCTAATTATATTAAAAATGGATTGTGGCAGAATAAAGGGGTGATAGCAAATGGATGATGTTCTTATTTGCACTGTATGTCCTAAGGGCTGCAAAATGGAAATTTATAAGTCTAATTTGGAGATTTATAATATTTCGGGATATGGTTGTGAAAAAGGTAAGAAATATGCCGAACAAGAGGTGATAAATCCATCTAGAATTTTAACTACAACAGTTAAAATTAAGAATGGTCATATAAATAGATTACCAGTTAGAAGTGAAGGAACGATAAGTAAAAATCAAATGATTAAGTGCATTGGTGTGATAAGAGAGGCTGAAGTAGAAGCTCCAATAAAACAAGGTGATGTAATTATTGAAAACATATTAGGAAGCGGAATAAATATTATTGCCTCTAAAAGCATACTAAAAAATATTAAATAACATGAATGTATAAGATAGTGTAATACAGAAAAACCACCGGTAAAACTGGTGGTTTTTTGATTTTTTTAAACTAAAATGCAAATGACAAGAATTAAAAAAACGAGCTGTATTTTAACAAAGTGTTAAAAAATATATAAAAAAATTAATAAAGTAGTTGAAAATTACATAAAATAGTGATAATATCGTTATTAACCTGACAAAACGTACCATAAAATGATAATAAATGTCTATATTACACGTTTTGTTTAGTTTTGTTTAGTTTCGTCAGCAAAATTGTAAAGCAACTAATTAAAGTTCTGTGGAGTATTCTGTAAGAAAAAGTTCATAACATGATTACAGAATAATGAATTTCCGAATCAGACTAAATGATAAGTTGGAGGTGACAAATTGAATAAATAAAGAAAAAATTAAAATTACATAAGGTGTTTTATAATTTTGCATAAGAGACTAAGTTTGTATGAAAACGCGAAATGGAGGAATTAAAATGAAAAAGAAAATGAATTTTCTTAAACTCAAAGCTTTTTTATCCCTTGTTATTGCAGTAACTTTGCTGGTAGGAGGAGTACCATATTTGACTTATGCACACAATGTAGACGGGTCAGGTGTTGGTGTTAAGGCACTAAACTGCCTAGGTTATCAATACGTTAATAAAAACACTGTGAAGGTTTTCTTTGATAAAGGTTTATCAAGTATAAATCAGGAACAATTAAAACTTAAAACTACAACAGGAACGCCTGTAACTATTAGTGGTCTTACTTCTTCTTCAGGAAGCGGATGGACAAGTACAGTGTCACCAGGTGGTACTACTGTTACTCTAACTACTGCTGATTTAGCAGCCAATACAACATATGTTCTAACAATAAGCAGTACTGTTGCAGCTGGAAACAGCTATGGCATAACATTAGGTGAATATTGGGAGCATCATGATATCAGCTTTAATTTTAAAACACCTAATTCTGATGGTATTACATACAGCGGAGCTCCTACATTAACCTTTATTCCAACTTGGAATGGAGATGGTTTTTCAGCAAATGTGGAGGCTATTGCAGATATGCCTATAGATGTTGATTTGTCACAGGTAAAATTACAGAAGTCTTCAACAGTAAATGGAACATATTCAGATGTTTTAATGGATTCTACATTAGATACCAATGCATTATCAGGTGCTGAATGTTATTCAGCACAACTTAATGACGCTCGTACGTGCATATTTTTGCCAGAAACATTAAGAGGAGGATATCCTGCATATAATCTTGATTATGTGAATAGTGTGAATTATTTCTATAAGATGGTTACTCCAACAGTATCAAATCACTCAAGTACTAGCAATCAATTGGCTTCTCAATCGAATACTTTTCAAGTTGGTGCTGATACGGCAGGACCTACTGGAACCACAATAGCAACTATTACAGGATATAATTCCAGCAGTGTGAGTTTGTCATGGTCAGATGTTGTTATAACTGATGGTAGTGCCCCTAATCCAACAGGCTACAAGGTTTATTATTCAACAGATCCATATTTTAATTTTGTGGCAGCTACGAATACAATTACTCATAGTGGAACTACTAATAGTTGTACAGTTACAGGACTTTCTTCAGGACAAACCTACTATTTCCGTATTGTACCAGTTAATAGTATTGGTAATGAGGGTGGGTTTTCCCCTTATGTTTCCCAAACAACAAATTAGAGTTAAAATTTAGTCAAGTGATTTAAGCACTATTCATAGGAGGACAAGCTTGCAAATTAAGTTATGTCCTTCTATTTTTAATATTCATGAAATTTAACAAAAACTTTCTGGTAAAAAATATGTTGTATAAACGTTTACTGTGTAGTAACATTGAGGTTTTTGCAATACATTCAATATTATGGTTATTGATAGATTAATAAAAATTAATATAAAATTTTAACGAAGTGGTTGAATATAGCATAATTAAGTGATAAAATTAGAAAAAAATAACGAAACATATCATAAAATTATAAAATAAGAAAAGTAGATGTGTTTTGTTTAGTTTTAACATGTTTTATTTGTAAAACTGTAAAAATAACATTGGAGTTTAATGATTCCACATCTTATAACATTATAAAAAATGATAAAACGTTATATAAGTGAGCAATAAGGATTGATAACTGTATTTTAATTATTTAGGTGGTTTTTATAGTTTTTCAAATAGAATATTAAATAATACTACAAAAGAAAGGAGAATTTTATGAAAAACACAGTAAAAAGCAGATTATTAAAATGTGTTTGCAGAAAAACAGTTAGGGGAATATTATCCTTTACCATGGCTCTAATTATGATATTTTCCTATGGATTTAATGTTTTCGCAGATGCAACTTGGCCTGGAAATTTCTTGGTGACAGAAGCGAGTTTTAATGGTGGAAATGCAATAACAGCTAATAGCAGCGGACAATTTGAAAGCAGCAGTATTACATCAGTTTATGAAAGTGTTCCTGTGGATAGTACCTTCACCATAAAATTTGGTGTTACTAAAGTATTTCTTTTTAGAGGCAGCTGGGATCCTATAACTGGTGGATTTAGTACAGTATTGAATCGAGATTTGGTTCAAATACAAGATTCTAATGGAAATGCAGTTACAGGAGTAACAGTGTCAAATGCAAATGACCCAGGTAATACATCAGGAACCGATTCAACTGTAAAAGTTCATCCTAATAGTCCATTAAACTATGATACAAATTATAAATTGGTGGTGAAAAAATATTTTTCACAGTCAAATAGGGCTAATCCACCTGCAATAAGAGGTGCTGTTCCAGATGATGTAGTAATTCCTTTCAAGACAGAAGCACTTCAAAAACCTACTGTAACTAAAGCGGAGCTTAGAGGAAATACTCTCACTCTATCAGGGTTACCTAAGGATAAAAATTTAGAGTATAACCTAGTAGTAGACGGAAATTTTCAAGATTCAAATTGGAAGGTTTTTACCTATACCGACGATACAGCAAATATAGAAGTATCAAATGTAAATCTTACAGCAAACAGTAAAATTGAAGTGGGCTATGCTAAAGATGATAATAGCGTACCTACTGATGTAAGTGATCCTATTACAGTTTTTTATGCTTCAACTAGTGGACCAAGCTTTACTGGGGCTGTACTTAGTGGAAATACTTTAATTTTAAATGGATTTCCTAAAAATGCAGCAAATCTAGAATATAGAGTAGCTGCTGATGGCACTAATTATACTGAATGGAAGGACCTTAGTATTTCAGGTACAAGTGGAACTGTAAGTGCAGAAGGTGTTAAATTAATTGAAGGTCAAAGTATAATTCAAGTAAGATATAAAGCATGTGCTCCATGGTCAGCTAGCGATATATCACAAAATTCTTTTATTTATGCTTTAGGAACCACGGCACCTTTAGAACAAGGTAAAGATACAGTTATTGATGCAGGAATAAAGATAAATTCTGTAAATTTAAATACACCGGGAGATGGTGAAGCTAATACAGTAACTGTTAGAAATGCTAAAGGAGAAAAGCTTCCAGCACCAGCCGGTATGACAAGTATGGGATTTGATGGCGGTGAGGATGACTATGATTGTGGAGGAACTTATGGATTCACTCTAAAGGGTTCTGGAGATGGAAATAACAATCATGTAAAAATAACCATACCATATCAATTGCCAACAGTAAGACCAAAAGATTTACCAGATGACGCAGTTATTGACGACAGTAAGGTAAGTATCTATATGCTTGTACCATTTCATTTAGGTGACAGTAATCTGATATGGCAAGTGTGGAAGTATATGCCTGCAACTGTTGATTCATTTAATCATACAGCTACCGTGGATATAAGTGATTTTGATGTGAATGGAAAGGATATTATTTTATCACCTAGATTTGATTCAAAACCTCCAAGCAACATGGGCATATATCCATACTCAAGAACTGCAACTTCACTTAGCTTTGAGCTTGCAACTCCAGACTATAGTGGAATAAAATCACTAGTTTTAACAAGGGTTAATCGTGCAGACCCTAGTGATGTAAAGAAGGTAACTTTATATGCGAAGGATTATCCTAGTTTGGCTGACCCTGGAAAATACTCTAATACCATATACACTGATACTGATCCTAAGCCGGGAGTAAACTATGATTATACTTTGTCAGATGAAATAGATATGTTGGGAAATAAGAGTACGGATAAAGGAACTATAAGCGCTACCGTTGATAGCATGGATACGTTAGTTAAGGAAGCAGAGCAGTCTATTTATAAAAGCGTTCGAGATGATAATATTTCAGATGATCCTAATAATCCAACTAAAATAAGGTTCGCTGTAGGAGATAGTCAGAATTCCGTAACTCAGAAAATAGTAATTCCGAGTGTTGGTAACCTAAACTATGGTAGCAGCAGTATTACTTGGACAAGCGATAGACCAGATATCATAAGTACTGGTCCTGATAAGAATGATATAGAACTCCATCCTCCTGTGGATGCAAATGGTAACCCTGTTAAAGATGGAGTAGTTGTTACACTTACGGGTACTATAAAATATACCAGTCCTATAGATCATTTTACACGTCAATCGGAAACTGCTGCAGGAACAGTAGCAATTCCGTTGACAGTAAAGTGGAATATAGCAAATGGTGAGGTTACTCTTAATAATGAGTTTCTACATGACCCTAATATGGGAGGTGACTATAGGCTCAATACTGATCCTACTAAAGATATAAATACTGCTGTAAAATTTGATGGTTCTATAGCAAACACCATTGTATTTAATCATAGTATTGTTTTAAAGGATAAAACGGTTTATGAAGGCAGTGCTCAAACTTATGATTCACAAAATTACGTTATTGATGCTCAGGGTAAAACTTTAAAAGCCAATTTTGATGGTGCTTTGTTTAATGAATTACAAATGCCTGGTGGTTCGTTTACTTTAAAAAATGCCGTAATAGATATGAACCATAAGGCAGGACCAGTGTTATCAGCAGAGTTTTTTGGTGCAAAAGTTATCTTTGACAATGTAAAAATAATTAATGCAGAAAATTGTCAATACGGTGTTATATTACAGGAGCAGAATTCAGGAAGTTTTAGTGCTAACAATTGTCAGTTTTCAAGCTTTAAGGTATCTGCAATAGCAGCGCTTACCCCTGCATATAGCCATACAAGTCCTGTTGATGCATCAGGTATGACATATACATCTAATTATTCACATATACCTGTACAAATAAATAACTGTACTTTTGATGGAGATGGAAAGCCTGGCTATGGGGTTCTGGATACCTATGGAGATGTTTCTATAAAGGACAGCACCTTTAAAAATTATAAGGGTAGTGTGAATACTGGTTGGAATAGCAGTAATGATAGCTACGATTTTCAATTTCTAGGAGGTCATACTCTCGATGCTGATGGTAATTCTTATTACCAATATAAGGGTATACCTGATAATTCACCTTCAGCAGGTATTTTGGTCAAGGAGCTTGGTTTGGCTAATATAAGTGGAAATACTATTACAAACTCTGATAACAGTATTTTGGCTTGGATTGGAGAAAAGAATTTTAGTTTCTTATGGAGTAAGCCAGCTAGCGGTTTTGCAGCATATCCAACTATCAATGGAATAATAGTAGATAGTTCCAAAACGGAACAAGCTGTTAACAACATACTTGCCGGAAATACAATTTTTGAAGCTAAGGATGGTACCAATAAAATAGTGATTCAGGATGCTTCCGACAGATATAACAGAACTACTATTTTATCAAAAGCAAATGAACCAGATATCACAGCTCCAAGCTGGAATAAGACAAGCAAGGCTGTAGCATCAAAGATTTCAGATAATAGTATAACTTTAAGCTGGAATGCAGCAAATGATAATGTGGGAGTAACATCCTATAAAATCTATGAAAATGGTAAATTAATAGGAACTGTAAATGGAGATACCACTACCTTTGATGTTAAAAATTTAACTTCAGATACTGAATATACCTTTAAAATAGAAGCAGGGGATAGCTCGGAAAATTGGAGTACTACAGGTCCCACAGTAGTTGTAAATACAGCATATATACCTAACGCAGTGAGTGTTAATATTGCAAGTATGCATAATAGTATTGAAATAGGATCAAATCCAATAGAAGAATCAGTGACTGGGGAAGTTTATGATCAGCATGGAAATAAAATAACATCACAAAAGATTAATTGGTCATTAGTTGGTATCCCTATAGGCATAAATATTAATAATGAAGGAGTACTAACTGTACAGCCATTTGCTACTATAGGCAGCGTAACTGTTAAGGGAACTGTAGATGGTACAAATATATCAAATACTAAGCAATTCACAATAAAAGCTGCTGTTGCCCAGAATACTATCACTCACGATGATACTTCAAAGGCTATTACTGATGCAGCAAATTTAGGTGAAGTTAAGTTGCCGGCTTCCACCAGTGCTGTTATAGCTATTGACGGTACATCTCTTAGCGATGTGAATGCTTCTAATAAGGTTATGAATTTAACCAATGAAGATAATGTAGTATTTAAATTAAAACCATCTGATTTAAATCTTGGGGAAGTTACTACTTTAAATGATGTTCAGCAGCTTCAAGTTAGCAGCGAAAAAGTAGATACTAAAATTACTCCTCAATTATCAACTGATGGTTCAATAAATAATCTTCCAGAAGGTACTTATAGTTCAGTAGGTACACCATTTAAACTAAGCGCTGTTGCAGTATTAAATAATAATGATCAGCAGCAGGTAACAGGTTTTAATAGTCCAATTAATATTTCAATACCTGTACCAACTGATTTAAAAATAGGTGCAAATCAGGAATTAAGAGTGTGCAGATTTAATACTAATACCGGAAAATGGGAAGATAAAGGTGAAGCAACACTTAATAATGGAACTATTACATTCAATACAGTAGGCTTTAGTTATTGGACTGTTATGGTGAAAACAATTGATAGTAGCAATAATACTGGAACAAACAGCAGTACAAATACTGGAGGCAGTACAGGAACAAGTACCACCAGCAGCACAAATACATCAGGTACAACAGTTGGAACAGTGGCGCTCAATAGTACAACAGGAACCGTGACATCAAGCACTACATCAGCAACAACTTCTAATGCAGTAGCATCAAGTGTTAGTACAGCGGCTAAAAGTGAAGCTGTAGCAAGTACAACAGGGGAAAATACAAGTACAAATACTGATTTAGGAAGTACAAATCAATCAAATAATAATAGTAATATTGATTCAAGCAGTAAATCAAATAAAGAATCAGTATCAGAAGTTAAGGTAAAAGAGAATTTAGCCAGTGAGAATAATCTTGGCGTTTGGCCTATACTAGCTATAGCTATATTTATAATTGCATGTGCAGGAGTTGTAGTTTTAAAAAAGAAAGCTGTAAAGAATAGTTAAGCTAAATTAATGTAATAAATTGTGGTTTTAGAATATTAGTTATGTAAAAGTAGGGGAGCATAATATAATTTTTAATTATACAGTATGCTCCTCTATATTTCTAAAGGGCATAAATAATAGATTGAAGCCAATGAAGGGAGCTAACAAAATTGAAAAAGGTAAAAAGTAGATTATTCATAAGTGTTCTTATTATAAGTTTACTGATGAACTCAATTTTGGTTTATGCATCAGGCGATGGTATACCTTTTTCTAATGGAACTAAACCATTAAGCTTTGTATCATGTACTCTTGAAGATGGCACAAAAATAGAAAAAGGTGAAGAAGTATCTATATTACAACCCAAATTTACATTGCTGTTTGATAAAAATGTAGTGAATATGCTTGTATGGGAAAATAATAGAAAGTGCATTACTATGCATTCAGACAATAATATAAGTGTTTTGGTTGATGTAACTAAAATTGACGATACGGTTGATTTTGACCATAGACAACAAATTTTTGTTCAACCAACAAATCCATTAGAGTGGGGAAAAATCTATTATATTAATATATCACCTAATTTAAAAGCAAAGAATGAGAATTCTGTTTTAAGTGATACTACCAATGGTGAAGGTATAACTATAGTTTTTAAGACTAAAAATCAAGTAGTTCAAAGTAGTACAAGCCAACCAGCTGCTTCGAGCCAGAATATTCCGGTAACTCAAGAACAGCCAAAGCCTACAAATAGTCCCTCACAAGGTACCCAAAACAATAATCAACAAAATATATCTAATAATGAAACTAAAGTAGTTACCTCGGAAGCACCAACGAATAATAGTAATGTTAAAATAGTTGAAAAAAAAGCTGAAGATGTAGCAGAAAAAAAGAGTAATGATGTCGCAGAAAAAAAAGCTGATAAAAATACTATAAGTAAGAATACAGCATTGGCATCTAGCGGAACTAGTTCAAATTACATACTTGAAATTGCAGTAAGTATCATTGTAGTACTATGGATATTGTTTGAATTTTTCGTTTGGAGAAAAAATAGAGAAAGGAAAAAATATTAAATCATTATGAAGATAAATAATAGAATCATTATTGGATTAGCTATAATTTTACTGCTTATAGCTTCATCATATTTATTTGAAAATATCATACAGGAAACTGGTATGAAATCTGCAACGGTTATAAAGATTACAGACAACAATAAGACCATTGCATTTATCAGTGTGGATGTATTAAAACAATTGGTAGAGGAAAATAACAAAAAAGATGACGAGGGTATGCCAAGTGAACCATCATTATTGTTAGCTATGAACGCTGCTGGTGTGAATAAATTCAAACAAATTGAAATAAAGGGGAATGGTGTAGAAGGTTCTGTAATTTTGAATGAGGAAGATATAAATAATAGTTTAAAATTATTTTTAAAAGACAATGGAACGGTAGATTTATGTCGGGAAAATGATAAATCGAATACTATAGTGAAATCAGTTACTGAAATAAACATCAGAGATGGGAATTGAGGGGGGATATCATTGAATGATATTAAAAGGTGTAAAGAAGGTAAAACTGTTTCGGTTAAAAACTACATATTTGATTTGAATTTAAAGGATGGTATTAGAGCTACAATGTTCGGAACTCTTGATGGTATTTCCACAGATGTCTTACACATGCCTTTACATATGCCAGGACATACAAGTATTTGGTGGATGGGAATACTTGTATTCGGGAAAGGTATAATTCCTAGATTTGGTTCGGGGATAATAATGGGAATTGTATCAGGTATACTTGCTGTTTTTATGGGTCTAGGGAAGGAAGGAATATTTGTTTTTCTGAAATATTTTGTACCGGGTTTACTGATTGATTTTATGGCTCCTTTATTCATTTATAAGCTTGACTCAATATTGGTAGGTGGAGTCTGCGGAGCTATAATTAGTTTATCAAAACTATTTGCCAGTATACTGGTTGGGATACTTACAAAAATACCATTATTATTTCTAGTTATAGGTTTGGGTTATGTGGCTCTTTCACATGTGATTTTTGGTGCAATAGGAGGGGTTTTAGCTTCGATTATAATTAAGCGCCTTAAAACCAGGATAGTTAATGTGTTTTGATGCTTTAAAGGAGGCAGGGATCAATGAATAGTAAAAAGGTACAACTCATTAAGAGGATAAGTGTAATGTTACAGGTATTTATTGTTATTACAACGCTAACTTTTCCCATAAAAACTTTTGCTTTGAATAGTTATACCCCCCAAGGAAAAGCTCCTAATTTAATGGGGTATAGGGTAATAGATGATCATACTCTACAGATATTTACTGATAAGTCCAACCCCATCGTTGAAGCAGCTGAATTTCATATTTTTCATGGAACTAATTCCGAAGGGGAAAGTATAGCTATTAACGATTTGACTGTAGATTCAGGACTAAATTTTTCGGGATTAAAAGGTCAGCTGCCCTCAGGTTCAAATTTTATATTAACTACTGCAAAAGGTGCCTTTAAGTCAGGGGAAATATATACTGTGGTAATAAACAATAATATTACTTATGGGTCAGGTTCATTAGGTTGGTTTAGTTCTCACACTGATCAAATGATTTCATTCACAATTCCTAATACATTTGCAAATCCAAATAGTAATAGTGAGTACTCTGTTTCAAGCGAAGAAATTATAAAATCATGGCCTATGAATAATGCAGCCAATGTACCTGTTGAGGGAAACATATGGATTACTTCAAGTATACCTATAAAAAACTATACTCAGCTTCAGCAAAACCTAATTATTAAGAAAAATGGAATACAATTAAGATACGATAATTATTTATATACAGGAACAGACACTATTCCTAACAAAAATGCAGATATCTTTGCACCAGTAATTAATGATGATCACAATAGTATAGTTATTCCTTTGACAGTTGGTTCTCATACAGCTCCCTGCTATAATTTAGAGCAAGGTGCTCAATATGAGGTTGTTATTCCAGAAATGGAATTAGTAAATGGGCAAGTTATATCAGAACATTCGATTGTTTTTCACACAGCAGGAAGTACAGTTTCAAATAAATTCAGTAGTGGAAATCCAGTAGCAATAATAAAAGGTAATAACGTAAAAATAGATTGGAGTAATATAGCACCATCTTCTAATGCTGCTGTAAATATATCAGGAGATTCTGGTCCTGCCTATATTTCACCGGCACCCACAGGATACAATATTTATGCAAGTACTGATAAGTATTGGAACTATGTAAAATTAAATAGTTGTCCAATAACAGGTACCTCCTTTGATACAACAAATTGCGGACTTAAAGCTAATACCACTTACTATTTTAGAATTTCTACTTTAAGCAATGCTAATGTCATAACAGGAGCTAAAGGTGATACTGTTGAAAGTGGTTTTTCCAATGAGGTAGAAGTAAAGACTCCCATTGAAACAAAAGTACCCTATTGGTTAGAAGGCAGTAAAATTAATATTTTAAACCTCACTAAGGATAGTGTTACATTAATTTGGACTTCAGCTAGTGATGATGTAGCTGTAACAAGTTATAGGATTTTTCAAAATGGAGCGTTAATTAAGACTGTGGATGGAAATAATACCTCCTTTAATATTAATAATCTAGCAGCAGATACTGAATATTCTTTTAAGGTAGAAGCAGGAGATGATTCTGATAATTGGAGTGATGATGGACCATCTATTACCTGTAGAACATTAGATAGTTATGTACCAGTTGCCCCCAATGGTATATCAAACACATTAAATTTTAACACAGTAGTACAACCTGATTCTAAAAGTGAAATTATAGCAGCTAACGGAAAAGCGCTTCAGGCTATAAATAGTGGTAATTTAAATTTAGTACAGGATAAAACTAAGGCAGAATCAGCAATAAATAATGCATCAATTATAAATGATGAAGATGAAAAAAGAAATTCGGTAGCAGGCGTTCCAGACTCAAATAAAGACGCAAAAGTTGGAGTTAAAGAAATTAAAGCCGTTAAAAAAGTTGAAAGTACGTCAAGTAAAGTAAATTGGAAAGTGTTATTAATTTTATTGATAATATTAGTATTTATTCTTAGAATATCAACCTTAATGACTAATTTTAGGAAAAAAGAAAATAGTAGCTTAAAGGAGGACAGAGAGTAGATAAGCAGAAATTACGGATTTACAATATGTGTGGCTGAGAAAACTCATCTTTGGAACATTTAGTATATAGTTTGGAGGTTATTTCTTTTATATAGGAGAGAATATAGCTACAGCCTAAACTGTAGCTATATTTTAAATTATCAATTTTTTATTTCATCTATGATGGAAAAATGGTCTATGATGGAAGAATGGTCTAGGACGGAAAAATGGTCTTTCAAAGAAAAATGGGTTCGCGAAGAAAAATGGATTTCCAAAGAAAAATGGATTTCCAAAGAAAAATGGGCGACGAGGATCAGGATCTGGATCCGCAGGATCATCACTATACATCATTTGCTGTCCTTGCATCATTTGCTGTCCTTGCATCATTTGCTGTCCTTGCATCATAGGGCAGCCGTACATCATAGGGCAGCACATTTCATGATGATGATTACGAGTATATTCTAGGTTTTCGTTTTGGTTAAGATCTTGATCATTGTTTCTATACATTAATATGCCTCCGAAAAGTTTTTAAACACTATATAATAATATGCGGGAAATAAATAATGGGTACACTTTTAAAAATAGGTAAATATGAGTGAAATAGTGGAGAAATAGAAAAGATAATAAATAATAACATGAAACA
The DNA here is from genome assembly GCA_030706015.1 of Bacillota bacterium. GTDB lineage: Bacteria > Bacillota > Clostridia > Clostridiales > Clostridiaceae > JAUZPI01. Next base: position 12,195 of record JAUZPI010000065.1, on the reverse strand, counting down.
ATTTGCCTAAAATTTTGCACATTAATAAAGATCAGATTTGCATAATTCCAAGTCTGATCTTTAAGCAATTATCAACGGATAATTGTGCGAACGGAATCACGTTCAATCAGCTGCACATCAAGAACAATGCTTTCTGATTGGACAGTATGGTCACTAATATGCCGAAATAGAATATCACTTGCAATCTGAGCCTTTCGATTAATATCCTGGGAAATAGTTGTTAGTTTAGGTGTCACATAATAACTGGATGGGACATTATCAAAGCCAATAATAGAGTAATCCTCTGGAATTCGTAATCCCATGTTTGTGATTTCGTTAATTAGATTGATAGCTATAATATCGGATGTTGCGAATATTGCAGTTATTGGCTCCTTGAAATGAACAATTTTCTTAGTTAAATTAGGATTTTCGTCTATTGTAAGGATATGCTCTGGCTTAAGCGTTAGACCAGCATTTATAATGGTATCTTTAAATCCTTGCAGGCGATGCTTAGTAACACCACTAAAATCTAGAGAAGTTCCTACAAAGGCAAAACTACGATGACCACGCTCTATAAAATGCTTAGCAGCAAGAACACCACCTTTATAATCATCAATTCCAACATTGGTAATCTGTCGAATAGGACTATAACTGTCTATAAAAACTAGAGGAATCTGATTGTCCTCCTTAATTTGGAGAATATCTTTATCAAAGGTTCCAAGTAAGATTGCACCATCAACCTTCCAGGTGTGCAGGCGCTTGGTGATGTCACGGTAGTCGTTTACAAAATTTATCATTGTATAGTAATCATGTGACTGAACATATTGCGCGATACTTCCAAACATGGTGGAAAAATAAGCGTCCCTAAAACAATTTCCGTTTCCGTGTATGATAATGGATATAATTTGGGAGTGTTTTGCAGAGAGGCTTCTTGCTGATGAGTTTGGTACATAACCTCTTTTTTTTATGATAGCTAGAACTCTTTTAGTTGTTTCTTCTGAAACTTTTGATTTATTACCATTGATAACACGAGAAACTGTCATAATGCTGACACCAGCTTCTTTTGCTATATCTTTTAAAGTAACCATGATGATACTCCTTTTTAATTGGGTTAACGTACAACAAAATTTACGATTTATTTACATTTCTAATGCAATTATAGAGGATGTTAACCAAATTTGCAATAATGTATTATATTATATCTTTATGAATATAGTGGAATAATATGAATAAACTTACGCATAGCTAAAATAATGTTGACGTTTTTTCTATGAAATGGTAATATATTCTTGGGTTAACGTTAACATTGAATATAAATAGATATAGGGAAGTTGTTAAAATATTACAATGAAGTAATTAAAAATAATAGTACTGATGAATTAATCAATTTGCAAGTTGGTGTAAAGTAAATAATAGAAAAATAGGGTGAATGGTAATGAAGAATCATGAAAGGGAAGATAGCACTATGAGTAAAGGTGAAGAAGATGAAAAACTTATTAAAGCAATGACGTGTTGTGACAAACTGAAAGCGGACTTTTTTTCTAATATTTCACATGAATTGAGAACACCATTAAATCTGATATTTAGTGCTCTTCAAATTATAGAATTGAAAACTTGTGCTTTTAAGGATGAACAAGAAAGTGTGGAAAAGTACATAGGTATAATGAGGCAAAACTGCTACAGACTATTTAGAATTATTGGTAATCTTATAGATATAACCAAGATTGACGCTGGTCATTTTTTTACTCAGCTTCAAAATAAGGACATTGTTAATGTGGTGGAAAGTATTGTATTGTCAGTTGCTGTTTATGTTGAAAGTAAAGGTATTTCTATTGTTTTTGATACAGAAATTGAAGAAAAAATTATGGCATTCGATCCAGATGCTATGGAAAGAATTATACTTAATTTATTGTCAAATGCTATAAAATTTACTCCAAGCCACGGAAATATAGAAGTCAGTATATATGATAGAAATGAAGTTGTTGTTATATCTGTTAAGGATACAGGAGTTGGAATACCTATAGAAAAACAATCCTAAATATTTGAAAAATTTGTTCAAGTAGATAAATCCTTAGCCAAAAATAAGGAAGGAAGCGGCATTGGTCTATCTCTAGTGAAGGAATTGGTAACTTTGCATGAAGGAATTATTCAATTAGAAAGTACTCTAGGTCAAGGCAGCGAGTTTAGAATTGTACTACCTGTAAAATTAGTAGATGAGGATGAGAATTCTGCTGATACTAATAATATATGTATAAATGAAAATAGGGTAGATAGGATTAAAATAGAGTTTTCTGATATATATAATTAATGATAAATCATTGGCATAAAAAATATGTTTTAAATAGAAGCGATTCTTAAAGTACGGCATAAAGCAAATACCATAAGTTGTGATGGTACGGAGATTGGAGTTATAGGAGCTATTGGGGAAGTTTGATATTATATAATAAATTATTTTGCGTATATAGGTAATAAAAAATGGAGGACCCTGAGTATTATATACTTAGTGTCCTCCTCTTATATTACAATTTATTTAAAACGTTATCAATAACTTCGATTATCTTGGTGGAAATAGAGTTAAGTCTGCTATCAATCTGAGAACTTAGATTCAAGTTAAATTCAATTACCGCAGCCTCTATACCGATAATATAACCCATTACATGAGGTTTATAAATATTTAAAGCTTTAATTAAGCTTATCTCATGCTGAGAATAGGAGGGCTTTCCATAGCTTTTATGGTCTTTTAAAGGTATAAGACTTATTGAGCCTGGGCTTATACCGTATTGAGTAGAATCTAAAATAAATACAAAATCATTATCATTTATTACACCAAGACAGAAGTCTACATCTGTTTCTCCAATTATGACCTCTATTCCTCTATCTATGAGAGTAGCTTTTATCTTACCAGCAGCAATTATAGCTGCACCATCATCTCCCATTAATCTATTGCCTATAGCAATTAATTTTATGCTCATGTTTAAATAACCCAAGATACTATTGGTTTATGGTTTGAATCTACAACGTGTGTGGCACAGGAGATACATGGATCAAAGGAACGAATTATTCTGCCAATTTCCACTGGATTTTGTTGGTTTTCTATGTGAGTACCAATTAGTGCTTCCTCCATTACTCCTCGCACACCTCTTGAATCTTTTGGAGATAGGTTCCAAGCGCTTGGAGTGATTACATCATAGCTATCAATCACTTTATTTTTAATTTTAATCCAATGTCCTAGGGCACCTCGTGTAGTATCTATTAATCCTTTACCTTTTGATTCTTTTGGGATTTCATATCTTCCCTGACCGGATTCTTGCGGGGTTGCTTTATCTAGTAGTAATTCCATGCACTCAATTATTTTCTTTGTCTCCAGTGCTCTAGCAATTATTCTATCCATGGTGGATATTCCATTTGTATAAATTCCGCTTAAAATCATTCTAGCCAAGGGGCCAACTTCTACAGGATATCCTTTATATCTAGGCGCTTTTATCCAAGTATAGCCGCTGGTTTTGGATAAATTATCTTCCGCCGGATTTTCAAGAGGAGTTGTATTTTCATAATTATTGTTAACAAATGAAGCTTTTGAAGAATAATCATACCAAGCATAATATATATTTTCAGTAATGTTTGATGGATTAAGTTGAAAAATGTGTCCATCTAAACTTACTGCAGGATTAACATAGGTAATGTCCTTGTAATCATACAAACCATAGCTCATAACATTTTTATGTCCTATACCATTTAGAAAGTAGTCACTATAATACTCTGAAAGTATATTTGCATCTTCAAGCATAGAATTTATTACAAAATCCTTGATTGAAGTAAGAATGGCTTTGGCTGTTATCAATTTAGAAGAATCAAAATTGGCTGTAGCACCTCCAATAAATATACCGTGGTTATGGGGGGCCTTGCCGCCAAACAATGCTAAGAACTCATGGGCTAATCGGCTAAACTCGATGGATTTTATATAGTTTTCAGATAATCTATCACGGAACTTATCAGGAATTCTATAATCACTGGTTTCTTTTGGTTTTGGAGCAGTTAAATTAGGTACTTCAAAAAAGTCAGGCAGACTAAAAAGGTAAAAATGCCGTATATGATTTTGAATAAATTCTGCACTATGAATTAGATCTCTTATAATTTTACTATTTGGGTTAGGGGTAATATTTAATGCATTTTCTAGTGCGGTAGTTGAAGCTATTGCATGTGCTGTAGAACATATACCACAAATTCTTTCTGTAAAATAGGTGGCATCAAGTGGAGATCTGCCTTCCAGCATTTTTTCAAAGCCTCTAAATAGAAGGCCGTGTGATTTAGCGTCTATAACCTTATTTTTATCAACTGCAATTTCTATTTCCAAAAAGCCGCTCATCCTAGTTAAAGGATCTAGAACTATTTTGGTACTCATATTTGCCTCCTAAACTAATATCTAACAAATGGTTCCATTCCATCAGGAAAAGCATCGTTAGCACAGCCAATGCATGGGGTGTTATCACCTACAGGCCAATTAATGTGAGAATTCCAATTTCTCAAAGGACAATCAGTTTTGGTAATTGGCCCTCTACAGCCTAATTTAAACATGCATTCTTTATCACCAAGTTTTGAAGCAAATATTTTATTATCGAAAAATGATCTTCTAGAGCAGTTATCATGTATAGTGGTTCCGTAGAATAGTACAGGTCTATTTTTATTATCTAACTGCGGCATACCTGCAAGTATGATGTTAGCGATAGTTCCTATAACCCAATCTGGATGACATGGACAACCAGGCAAATTAATTACTTGCTTATTTACCAGTGAACCTACACTTACAGATTTGCTAGGATTAGGAGCTGCAGCTGATATTCCTCCAAAGGAAGCACAGGTACCTACCGCAAGTATATATTTTGCCTTTTCACCAGCCAATTTAACTGCCTCCATAGCAGTAATAGGTTTACCTTTATAATTGGCTATAATATTATATCGGCCATCCTCCTTTGTAGATACAGCCCCATCCACTGCTAAAATAAAGTCAGTATCTAAGGTATTTAAAAATTCCTCATAAGCCAGTTCGTTTTCATTCAACATTATACTATTATCAAATTTTAAGTTAACCATTTGTCTAAACAAGTAAACTATATCAGGGTTATTTGCATTTAGAAGAGAAATTATATTCCCGGAACAACCTGAGGCTTCAAGCCAGATTAAATTCATTTTTTCTTTTTTTGAGTTTCGTATATTTTTCACAGCCACATTTGCTAAAGTTCTAGCGGAAGATTTTTTTCTTCTCATAACTATACAAGAAGAGTCACTTTCACTCAAAATCACCAACTCCCTACTAGTTCATATCTTGAAACAGTAGCATAAATTCTAGGGTTCTAATATACCAACCCTAGGAAGCGAATTTAGGATATCCATACTTTTGTGACAGCCTGCAAATTCATGGGTCAAATCTTTACCTGCCAATAACCCAAAATGTGAGCCGCCCCCCCAAGCCGGCGAAAGACTTACATCATATACTACACCATTAATCGCAGCATAGGCCGGCGTTCCACCAGAACCATTAAATTTTGATAACTCATCTAAAGTAAATTCTCTAATTTGAGGAGCAGTTGATGGAATACTTTCAGGCTGTCTTAAATTTAAGTTTGACTGTAGAAAAGTATAATAAAGTATATTAGTAATCTTGTTTAGTTCAAGCAAGATTAGTTGACTATAAAGTATTTTTTGATTAGTGTTACAGCAAGTGAAGCTTAGATTTTGATAGTTGTTCAATCGCAAAATATGATATTCTAAACATTCATAAGTCTTAAAGTGCAAATTTACCTAACTCCTATAGTTCTTTCAATAGATTATATGCAGTTATGTTAAGTATAATTAATAAAATGTTTCAAACATTTAAAATCACATTTTTATATTTCCTTAGAGTATATTGGTGATGGATTTGGTGTAAGTAATACAAAGCAAGACATATCCTTATCTCCGGTATTTTTTAGGCTCAACATTTCTTTCCCATCGCAGTGAATTAAGTCTCCTGAGTAACATTATGTGCGCTGCCATCAATAGTTAATTCTCCAGAGCCTATAAGAACGTGTATAATAAGACCGCTATTTTCGTGGTTATGAGGAGGTACTTCCTTGTTATTCGAATAATTAAAAAAAATGGCGTAATAAGGTGTGTTTGCTGTCAGTTTGTTGTATAATGATTCTATTGACAAACTTGAAAAAATAGTATATTATTTTAGTAATTTAACACTTTAGCGTAATAAATTAATAAAGTGATTTCGGAGGAGATTTAATGGGAGATTGGAGAAAATATATTCCTGATGGTACTAGAGATATACTTTTTAAGGAATGCAGTGTAAAAGTAGAGGTTGAAAACAAATTAAGAACTGTTTATAAACGTGGAGGTTACAGCGAATTAGTATCTCCTACATTGGAATTCTATGATGTATTTAATTTAGAAAACCAACCAATAGAACAGGAAAAAATGTATAAGCTTTTCGATAATAAGGGTAGAATAATGGTTTTAAGACCAGATATGACTACACCAATCGCAAGAATAGTTTCTACTAAGATTAAAAATGATATATATCCAGTAAAGCTTTGTTATACTTCAAATATTTTCAGAGTAAATGAAAATTTAAATGGTAAACTAAGTGAAATAACTCAATCAGGTATTGAAATTGTAGGAACAGATTCTATAAAGGCTGATGCTGAAGCAGTTATAACTGCTATAAAGGCATTAAAAGCAATAGGACTTAAGAACTTCAAAATTGAGATAGGGCAGGCAGAATTCTTCAAAGCTATTATGGAAGATGTAGATATAAATCCAGATGAAAAAGAAAAAATAAGAAAATGTATTGAGAATAAGAATTTTGCAGCATTAAGAGAAATATTAGCTCTTAAGGAAGCTGAAATAGGGGAAGAAAAAGCAAAAATGCTTAATAAGCTTCCTGAGTTATTTGGTGGTATGGAAGTTTTAGAAACTGCAAAAGGATTAACCAAGAATGCAAAGGCTCTTGAAACTTTAAACAGCGTAGAAGAATTATATGAAATAATAAAATGCGTAGGACTTCAAGAGTATTTAACTATAGATTTAGGTATGGTACAGCACATCAATTATTATACAGGACTTATATTTAGAGGCTATAGTACAGAAGTTGGAGATGATATCCTAACTGGCGGCAGATACGACAGATTAATGGAGCAGTTTGGTAAAAAGATGCCTGCTACAGGTCTTGCTTTAAATGTAGATAATATATTGATAGCTATGGAAAGACAATATATTGCATCGGAAGAAACTCATCCTGAGGAATATGTGATATATGCTGATAAGGCACATTTAAAGGAAGCTTATGCACTTCTAACTGATATGGAGAATGAAGGTAAGAGCGCAGAAATAAGTGTATTAGATAGCGAAGAAGAAACAAGAAAATATGCACAAAGCCGCAATAAAAAGCTTATAGTGTGTAATAATTAGTTTTAAAGGTGGTTGAAATAATGGAGACAATGGAAAAGCCTATAAGAATAGCTCTTACTAAAGGAAGACTGGAAAAGGCAGCTGTTGAAATATTCGAAGGTATCGGTATTGATTGTACAGAACTTAAAGATAAAGGCAGAAAGCTTATATTCAAGGACGGAGAAGGAAAAATAGAATTTGTACTTGTAAAAGCAGCGGATGTTTTAACCTATGTAGAGCATGGAGCAGCTGATATAGGTATAGTAGGGAAAGATACTCTTATGGAAGAAAACAAAGAGTTCTATGAAGTGGTAGATTTACAGGTTGGAAAATGTAAATTTGCAGTAGCATCTCTTCCTACATTCAAAATGAATGAAGGCTATAGAAGAAAGAAGATTGCAACCAAATATCCTAATGTAACAAGAAATTATTTTGGAAAATTAGGTCATGATGTTGAGATAATAAAGATAGAAGGTTCGGTAGAATTAGCGCCTATACTTGGTCTTGCAGATGCTATTGTGGATATAGTTGAAACTGGAACCACACTAAAGGAAAATGGTCTTATAGTGTTTGAAGATGTATGCAGCATCAGCGCAAGAATGATAGTAAATAAAGCAAGTATGAAGATGAAGAGAGAACCAATCGGAGAAATTATAAAGAAGGTACAGGAGTACGTGGAAAATAAGTAAGGAGGATAAAGCATGAGTGAAATAATAAAGATAATAAATGCCAAAAGTACAGAAGGAATAGAATATTTAGCTTCACTTAAAGAAAGAGCTGAGGGCGTTCAGGCTGACGTTATGATTACAGTGGAGAAAATATTAAGCGATATAAAAAAGGATGGAGATAAAGCAGTTCTAGAATATACTAGGAAATTTGATGCTCCAAATCTTGAAAGTCTAAAGGTAACAGAAGAAGAAATTAAGGATGCCTACACAAAGGTAGAGCAAGAATTTATAGACGCTCTTAATTTAGCTAAGGAAAATATTTGGTTCTTCCATGAAAAACAAAAGAATAATTCCTGGATGACAAATAAAGATAAGGGCGTAGTTATGGGTCAGGTAGTTAGAGCCTTAGATAAGGTAGGTATATACGTGCCAGGCGGTACAGCAGCTTATCCTTCTTCAGTGCTTATGAATGCTCTTCCAGCAAAGGTGGCTGGAGTTAACAAAATAGTTATGACTACTCCTCCATCAAAGGATGGCAGCATAAATCCAAACATACTTGTGGCAGCGGATATTGCTGTAGTAGATGAAATATACAAGGCTGGTGGAGCGCAGGCTATAGGAGCTTTAGCTTTTGGAACTGAATCTGTTCCAAAGGTAGATAAAATAGTTGGACCAGGAAACATATTTGTTGCCTTAGCTAAGAGAAGTGTGTTTGGCTTTGTTGATATAGATATGATAGCTGGACCAAGTGAAATATTAATTATTGCTGATGAAAAGGGAAATGAAAAATTCATAGCAGCAGATTTAATGTCGCAAGCAGAGCATGATAAGCTTGCTTCATCAATATTAGTAACTACTTCAGTAGAACTAGCAAATAAGGTTCAAGAAGAGTTAAAAAGACAAGTTGAGTATTTAAGCAGAAAAGAAATAATACTAACTTCACTTGAAAACTATGGAGCGATTATAGTAGTGGATACTATGGAAGAAGCTATAGAAATGGCCAACAGAATAGCACCAGAGCATTTAGAATTAGCTGTGGCAGAACCATTCTTATACCTTGGAGATATAAAGAATGCCGGTTCTATATTCCTTGGTCACTATGCACCAGAACCACTAGGTGATTATATGGCAGGACCAAATCACGTACTTCCTACTAGTGGTACAGCAAGATTTTTCTCACCACTTTCTGTGGATGATTTTGTTAAGAAATCAAGCTACATTTACTATTCAGAAGGTGCTTTGAGAGATGTTAAGGATCAAATTGTAAAACTAGCTGACACAGAAGGACTTACTGCACATGCAAATTCCATAAAGGTGAGGTTCGAATAAAATGGTTGAAGACACGGTCATAAAAAGTCAGGATAAGCCTTGTGTTTTGGAGAATAGAGTTGATTTATGTCATCTCTATTCACAATATACAGGAATTGATAAGGAATGTATTGTAGCTGAAAATGGATTGGATAAGCTTGTTCAAGTTATAGCAAATACTTTTATCCACAAAACTGACAAGATTATAATGGTAAGTCCTGACTTTTCTATGTATAAAGTTTATACACAAATAAATAGTACTAAGCTGGAACAACAGCATTTGGTTAAAGATTTACATTTAGCTTCAGAAGACTTGCTAAATAAAACAAGAGAAATAGAGCCTAAAAGTATATTTGTAGTTTGTCCAGAGCATCCAGAAGATATAGTGATATGCAAGGGGGAACTGGAGAAGATTTTAAGTTCCTGCGGCTGTCTTGTAATTGTGGATGAAGCTTATTTTGAGTCTTGTGGAGAAACTCTAATAAAAAATGTAAATAAATATAATAACTTAATTATACTTAGAACCTGTTCTAGGTTTGGATATGCGGATATACACACTGATTTTTTTATTGCTAATGAAGAAATAAGAAATAAGCTTTTAAAAGCTAAAGTGTCCTCTAATACAGAACTCTTAACGGAAAAGATAACAGCGGATATAGTAAAAAATAGAACCATAATCGAAGAAAATGTGAGCAGATTAAAATTTGATAGAGAAAACTTACTCCATGAGCTTCAAAACATGACTGGAGTAAAGGTCTACCTAGCACAGTCTAACTTCTTTCTAGTAGAGTTTGAAAATGCAGAAGAAGTTAATAAAAAACTTGTAAGCAGAGACATCAAGGTGAAACGCTACGATGAAGGAGATCTGAAAAACTGTTTGAAAATCTTTGTTGGAAACAGTGAAGAGAATAGAATATTAATTGAAGCTTTAAAAGAATGCTAATTATTTATAGATGGTGGTGAAGTAAAGTTGGAAAGCAGAATAGGAGAAATCAAAAGAAAAACAAGGGAAACGGATATACAGGCTAAGATAAATCTAGATGGTGAAGGTAACCATCAGATTGATACTGGAATAGGATTTTTTGATCATATGCTACACCTTATGACCAAGCATGGTATATTCGATTTGGAGCTAAAATGTAACGGAGATTTATATGTGGACCCGCATCATACTATAGAGGATGTAGGTATAGTATTGGGTCAATGCATAAACAAAGCTCTTGGAGATAAGTCTGGAATTAAGAGATATGGTACTTCTTTCGTACCTATGGATGAAACCTTAGCTACGGTTTCTTTAGATATAAGCGGAAGACCCTTCCTGGTATTTGATGCAGAGTTTACCTGCGAAAGACTTGGTGGTTTTGATACTGAGATGGTAGAAGAATTTTTTAGAGCTGTGGCTTCTAATGCAGGAATAACGCTACACACTAGAGTATTATATGGAAAAAACAACCATCACATGGTAGAGGGTATGTTCAAAGCCTTTGGAAGAGCGCTAAGAGAAGCGGTTGAAAAAGACAGCAGAATAAAGGGTGTAATGTCTACAAAAGGTCAGCTTTAATCAAGTAAGAAAGTGAGGGATGGAGTTTGGGAGATAAGAAAATAGCTATTGTGGATTACGGAATGGGTAATTTAAGAAGTGTTGAAAAAGCATTAGAGTTTGTAGGGGCAAAAGCTGTAATTACTAGTGACAAAGACGAAATATTAAACAGTGACGGAATAATACTTCCTGGAGTAGGTGCTTTTCCAGATGCTATGGAAAACTTAAAGAAAGACGGGTTGGATGTAGTATTAAAAAAGGCAGCAGCAGAAGGAAAGCCTTTTATGGGAATATGCCTTGGTATGCAGCTTTTATTTGAAGAAAGTGATGAGGTTAGAAAAACAGAAGGCTTAGGACTGTTAAAGGGAAAGATAAAGAAATTCGAAATTTCTCTAAAAGTACCTCACATGGGTTGGAATAGTCTTGTATTCGATAAGGACTGCGTAATATTAAAGGATGTTAAAGAAGGCAGCTATGTTTACTTCGTACATTCCTATTATGCTCAAATTGAAGAAGAAGGCATATTAAATGCATACTGCAATTATGAAATAAAAGCACCTGGCGTTGTTAGTAAAGATAACGTGTATGGTATTCAATTCCACCCTGAAAAAAGTGGTGATGTAGGTATACAAATGTTAAAGAATTTTTGGGAGTTGATAAAATGATAATATTTCCTGCAATGGATTTAAGAGATGGAAAATGCGTAAGATTATATCAAGGTAAATTTGAACAATCAGAGGTAGTTGGAGAAGAGCCGCTAAAGGTTGCTTTAAGCTTTAAAGAAAGCGGAGCAGAATATATACACATGGTAGATTTAGATGGGGCACTTAATGGAAAAATAAAAAATATGGCTGTTATCTCTGAGGTAATAAAAAATGTTGATCTTCCAGTAGAGCTTGGCGGCGGTATAAGAGATATGGAAACTATAGATGCTCTTGTAGAAGCTGGAATTTCAAGAGTTATACTAGGAACAGCAGCTTTAAACAATCCTGACTTCGTAAAAGAAGCAGTTGCAAAATACGGAGATAAAATAGCTGTTGGAATAGATGCTAAGAATGAAATGGTAGCAGTTAATGGCTGGTTAGATGTAAGCTCAATTCACTACATTGACTTTGCAAAAACTATGGAGCAAATAGGAGTTAAGACTATAATATTCACAGATATAAGCAGAGATGGTACGCTAACAGGACCAAACCTAGAGCAATTAAAGAAAATAAGTGATGCAGTAAGCTGTGATATTATTGCTTCAGGCGGTATTAAGAATGT